>CAZKRZ010000131.1:0-4687 GCA_964555325.1 uncultured Muribaculaceae bacterium | reverse complement strand
AAAGCGGAATACTGCAAAAAGCAATATCCGCCACAGAGAGCATTACACTCGACCATCATTGCAAGAGTTTCACTCTCAAATTCGCGACTCTGAATTATGCAGCCGACAAGCACAATACATTTGCATGGAAACTCGACGGATTTGACGAAGACTGGCATGTCAGCAACAAAAACGAAGCTTCTTATTCCAATCTCGGCAAAGGAAAATACACATTCATTATAAAGTCCGCCAACAATGACGGAGTATGGTGTACAACTCCGAGAGAACTCCAAATCCGTATAAAACCTGTCTGGTTTATGAGTACCGCCGCTGAAATAGTATGGGGACTGCTTCTGTCCGCAGCACTTGCCGCAGGCATCATGAGTATCTTCAGAAAGCAGAAGCAAAAATCAGAAAGCCGTATACACAAGATGGAGCAAGAGCACGAAAAGGAAATGGAAGACATCAAGGCCATGCTATTCATCAGCGACAAGTCACGGGCCGACGAGGCAGGAAAGAATTTCATATCCCAGGTAATCAGTTTGATCAATGAGAATCTCGACAAGGCGGAGTTCGGAGTCTCGGACCTCGCATCGATGATGAACATGAGCCGTATGACCCTCCACAACAAGATCAAGGACCTGACAGGACAGTCCGCCTTGAACCTTATCCATGTTTTGCGATTCGAAAAGGCTTGCGCACTACTCGAGGACGGCAGATGGTCCATCGCCCAGGTCAGCGACATGGCAGGATTCAACAGCCCGTCATGGTTCACTGCCAGTTTCAAGAAACACATGGGCGTCACTCCATCTGAATATGTCGCCAAGAGAAAGCAACGAATAAAATAGTTATTTTTGCACCATGAAAGTTGTCATTCAGAGAGTTTTGTCCGCGTCGGTGACGATAGGCGGGAGTGTCAGGTCGGAAATAGGTAAGGGATTGCTCGTCCTGTTGGGTGTCGGGCACGAAGACAGTCGGGAGGACATTGACTGGCTGGTACGCAAGACCGCGGGCCTGCGCATTTTCGACGATGAGGAGGGAGTGATGAACCGCAGTGTCATGGACATTGATGGTGACATCCTGGTAGTCAGCCAGTTCACACTGATGGCATCAACCAAGAAGGGCATGCGCCCGTCCTATGTCAATGCCGCCGGACACGACAAGGCCATCCCAATGTATGAGGAATTCTGCGCGGCTCTGTCCGAAAGTCTCGGACGCCCTGTATTGACAGGAGAATTCGGCGCCGACATGAAAGTCGCCCTGATCAATGACGGCCCTGTAACGATATGCATGGACAGCCGTGACAGATAGCCCTGCACCAAGACAAACTCGCCTGGCCACCAACACGCTGACACCCTGCAGCGCTACAGCATCCTCTTGCGCTTGAAAAGATACCAGAATCCGCTGATCATCACTACCATCAGCATAAATATCGCTATCCAGGTCCACCAGCGGTCATCGAACGGCAGGGACACATTCATTCCGTAGAAACTGGCGATAAGGGTAGCCGGCATCAGCATCAGGGATATGAATGTAAACAATTTCATAATCCTGTTCTGGTCGAGGTTGATGATACCGAGGACCGTATCCTGGAGGTATTCGAGACGTTCGAATGTAAAATTGACGTGATTGATAAGCGACGCAATATCCTGTAGGATAACCCCCAGTTTCTTGTCCAGATAGTCGGGGCAATTGTCGCTCTTGAGAATGTTCGTAAACAGCCTCTGCTTGTCCACCATGTTTTCGCGGACAACCATCGCATTCTCCTGCAACTGATTGATATCCAAAAGGAATTCTTCGTTAATGTCTTCCTTTTGGTTGATTCTCTTGCTGAACTGCGAAGCTCCCTTGGCAAGGAGCTCGATAATATCCGCATCCAGGTCCACACGCCTGTCCATGATGGCGATAAACACAGTAAAGCCGTCTCTGAACAGCGCCGGACGCGCCATCATCTTGGTCTGCAGGGCATCGAACGAACGCAGCCTCGTCTCACGCAGAGTCGTGAGCACCGTCCCGCTCAACACAAATGACACGGGATCCATGGACATCTCATCACCCTCGGGAGACATGAAATTGGTATTGGCGAACATAGCGACATCGTTCTCGGAGAACCGGGACGAACTCTCGATTTCCTCCGCCTGGGCACGGCTCTGTATCTCTGTACCTATAAATGCCTCGGTTGCCCTCTTCTCATCTCCTGTAGGCTCCAGGAGGTCTATCCAGAGGACGCTTTCCTTGCTGAGTACAGCAAACTCCGTTTCAGACTGTGTGAAAATGATTTCACCGCCGTGTCTGTAGAAAATCTTGATCATGAGCCTTCCTGATTTGTCCGGCGCTTCGTCGGAAGGGATTAAACATTAGGATCACCGGCATACGGAGAAGCCGGCGCGGCAAAGGTAGAAAAAATAATTTAAAAAAGCATCCCGAGCGCGAGGACAATGAGCACCGCTCCCCCGACACCTTCTGCCACCTTGCCGAAACGGGCGCCAATACGCTGTCCGAACAGAATTCCCGCCGCCACACAGATAATCGTCATCACAAACAGGACAACGGCATTCAACGACATCACCGCCCAGGTCTCTTTGTCCATCGACAGGGATATTCCCACGACGAATGCGTCAATGCTGGTAGCGACCGCCCCTATGATGATATTGCGTAGACTGCCGAGGTTGCGCACCTCACATTCCTTGTCGAATGCGCCTCTTAGCATGGAACAGCCGACATAGCCGAGCAGGAGCATTCCTACCCACTTGGCAGCCACGCCTATGACATCCACAAATAAATCCCCAAAGGCATAGCCAGCAAGCAGCAAACCCACGTGTATAATACTGAATATCAGCGCAGTAATAGACACTGAGCGCAGATCGATATGCCGCAGCGTGACACTGGAGCATATCGACACGGCGAAACAGTCAGCACAGAGCGACGCCGCAAACACAATCGCTGTCAGCAACTGTAACATCCTACGGCTTGAATGGTTGCCTGCCGGCAATAGAACGCCCGAGCGTTAGGGAATCCGCATATTCAAGGTCATCCCCAAACCCGAGCCCCCTCGCCAAAGTCGTGACCTTGACACCGGCGGACTGTATCTGTCTATATATATAGAATGAAGTGGTCTCCCCCTCGACATCTCCGCTCAGCGCGAGTATCACCTCGGTCCGCGAGCAGTCCTGACGCTTAAGCCGTTCGACCAGCGCATTGATGTTCAGATCCGAAGGCCCTACCCCGTTGATCGGGGAAATGATACCGCCGAGTATATGGTACACCCCTCCGTACTGCCCTGTAGCCTCGATACTCATGACATCCCGGACACTCTCCACTACACAGATGATATTGTGGTCGCGGCGGCTGTCGGAGCACACGGAGCAAATGTCGTCATCGGACAACATCATACATTCGCGGCAATACTTGACCTCGTCCACCAGGGCATCCACGCTCCGCGTGAAATGATGCACATTCTCCCGAGGCTGGCCGAGCAGATGCAATGCAAGCCGGAGCGCGCTGCGCTTACCCACTCCCGGAAGGGACGATATGGACTCGACCGCATTTTCCAGCAGCCTGGAGGGATACTTTTCGCCCATTATACAGCCTGGTTACGATGAAAATCCACAAGCCTGCCCATAGGCGAGGCGAGTATCTCCGTGAGACGCATTCCACTCTCGGAGGCAATCCGGGCGATAACATCGCGCAGGGCGTAGGCATATCCTCCGACTATACCTATATCATGCCCGGGGAAACGGCTCAGCGACCTGCGGAAAAAGTCACGGAAATTGTCCTCGACCAGATTGCGGACATATTCGCTGTCTTCGATATGTCCGGTTATCCACGGCGCAAAAGAGCCGAGATAAGTTACGGCGGTCGCATTGCGATACACATTTGCGACCACCGTCGGATAATCCACCTTGAACGTCGAAGCGAATTCGGCAGCAAGACCCTCCGGCATCAGTCCTTTCAAGAAATCTGCAATGAAATGCTTGCCAAGCACGGCAGAACCGCCCTCGTCACCGAGAATAAAGCCTCCTGACGGGACAGTCTTCACTATCTTGTCCCCGTCATAGAGACAGCAGTTGGAGCCTGTTCCGAGTATAGCCGCCACTCCGGACTCTCGCCCGAACAGGGCTCTCGCCGCCGCCAGGGTATCCGAAGCGCATTCCACATAGGAATACGGGAAATACTCCGCCATTTCATTGCCCAACATGCCTGCGGCATAGAAATGCACTTTCTTTATGGCAGAGGGAGATATATCCAGACGGGCATACGCCTCCCTGAGGACCGCCTCCACCGCCGTCTTAGGCATTGAGGAGACATTGATGCCACCTGTCTGGATGGTACTCAACTCGCCCTTAGGACCGACAAGGCACCAGTCAGACTTGGTTGCCCCCGCTTCTACGATCAATGTCATGTTTTACAGTACTTCTATCAGCTCGACTGTGAATACGAGTGTGGCATACGGAGGAATGGAGCCCTGGACTCCCTGCTCGCCATAAGCCAGATTGTAAGGGATATATAGTTCCCACTTGGAGCCCTCGCTCATCATGGGCAGCGCCTCTGTCCATCCGCGAATCACCTGTGTAACGCCGAAGACTGCAGGTTCGTTGCGGGCATACGAACTGTCGAACACCTGTCCGTCCACGAAACGGCCCTCATAGTGGCACTTCACTTGGTCTGCGATGCCCGGTTTCTTGCCTTTGCCCTTGGTCAGCACCTT
>CAZKRZ010000130.1:0-4697 GCA_964555325.1 uncultured Muribaculaceae bacterium | reverse complement strand
CCCGTCTATATAGATAGTGGCACGGGGCTTTTTGCCCGCACCGCGGCTCTGATAGGTCGTCGTCATCGTAAACACCGGCAACTGCCTGGCGACAGGATAATGGAACGCCGCCGCCCCGAAAGGACGAATCCGGGTATAATACGGCCACACATGCGCCTCCGGGAATATCACCACCGGCTCGGCACGGTCGCAATACCACGACACCGCCTCATCCATTTTGCGCAGCCCCTCCGCAGAAGAAGCCGTAGGAATGACACCCATATATGTCAACAGACGCCCAAGCACCGGCAGTCCGAAATTGGCAGGTGCCGCTATCGCCCTATGCCTACGGCGGATACGCCCACTGCCGGCAACGAGAGCAATCATCGGATCTCCGAACGGCTGCGTATGATTGGCATAGATAAAATACCCCTTGTTCCGCGACACGCGCAGGAGTTTCTCCCTACCGACGAAGCGGGCATGCAGCCCCACACGGAGATAAACCCTGCCGACAAATGCAAACGCAGCGTACAGCACCGAGCATAACCCTCTCTCCCACCAGCGGTCCTTGATGATGCGATAGCCCTCGGGCATACGATAGTCCTGCCCGGAATTCTCGGTCACATCCTCATCAAATCCGCTATAATAGAATACTTTACTCACCGCTACCCTCTGCCTCCTGCATGGCGATTACCTGCATATCATTCTCCAGCCTCGGCAGCAGGTCATCCACCGAATAATCCCTCAACACCTTGTGCATCCGCTCGGTATCCCAAGGCTTGACCGACACTGTATGCAACCAAGGGAACAGTCTGAATGTCGTACTGTAATGACGGAATACCGTATCATCATGCGGACGTCGCTGGTCGTTGTACTTCCTGTCGGCTATCGAGACCGATACGGCAGCACGGTTGAGAGCATGCTGGTCCGGCAGCAACATTTTCTCGTCCCTGCATAGGCTACGGCATTCCGCCAGTATTCCGCTCTCCCGGATACGGGGCATATTGAGCAGCAGGACGCCGGAATTGATGTACTTTTCGCTCCTCAACGTCATCAGAGCATAGAAACGCTGGCCGTAGTAGTCCGGCACAGCCACATACTCTACATCGTCGAGGCTCTGATTGTAGAACTCCGAAGGATCCGCACAGCACACCGTATCATAATCGAGATACAGGAGCCGGTCCGGCATTCCCGGCACCAGGTCGGTATACAGCCGGAGCATACAATAAGGGGTAAAACGCGTATCGAGGTTGGCGGTCGGAGGCGCCCCCTGGAACATATCCGTACAGTCTATCAGCCGCACGGAGCCGCCCTCTCCGTCCCGTTTCAGCACCCATTCGAGATGCAGGGCGAATGCCGTACTCATCGGCCGGAAACGCTCTCCGTCCCCATACGACATGGTCAGCAGATAGATATTTAACGGCTCATCAACATGCTCCAGCATGGAGAGCACCGACAACAGAATACCTTTCTGTGTATTCCGGTCACCGCAGTATAGGATATTCATGCCGACAAAGTTAGCAAAAAGGAGATTATTCTTTATCACCTCCGTGCAGCATCATAAAGTAGCTCCGGAATGGCACAAAACCTACCACCGCCCCAAGACTGTTGATGGCATTATCAAGATTGTGAAGAATACCTAATCCACATCATTTAACTTGAATCAGCATTATTTTAGTGGAGATGATGATTTAGTACATACTCAAAAGATGATAATTGTAAATTATCTATCAAAAAGTAGATAAAGCACAATTATCTGCTTTTTTACAGATATTCTTGCTCATAACAAAAGTTATACTTGTTTTTATGGTGCAAATATATAAAGATCTGTACGCAACCATTTCTGCTGATATTGTTTCTTCTACTTCTCTATCCGAAGTTGAAACTATTGAGTTAAAGCAATATATAGAAGAACAATTAAAAATGTTAGAAACATTATACCCTAATTTTTGGGGTAGACTAATTAAGGGTGATTATATCGAATGTGTAATACCCAATGCTTCTGATGCTTTCCGTATAGCTTTAATAATCAAAAACAGCATAAAGGCTTTTGAAACAAAAAAGACGCCGAAGAATAAATTATTCCATACCTACTGAGCACGTATATCCATAGGTATTGGAGGTATGAGAATAGTAGATAGAGAACAAGGTATTATGGACGGCGAAGCTATATATCTTTCGGGACGTTCTCTTGCTAAAATTGGATCCCTTAATAAAGGAGCTTTAACAATAGAAACCGCAAATGAAAACTTGTCACAGAATTTACGAGTAATAGCAGTTTTGACAGATGCAATATTAAACGACGCAACTCCTAAACAAAGTCAAGTTATTTATTACAAATTGCTTGGATATAAAGAATCGAAAATCGCAGAAAAAAATGAAGATTTATCAATCTGGAGTAAACAACCATTCATCTTCTGCCAAGTGGTACTGCATTGAAGAGGCCCTAAACTATTTTGAACAGATAAGATTTGAAAATTATGAATAGCACATTGTTTTTGAGTTTAGTATTGGCTCATATTATTGGAGACTTTTACCTGCAAACTGATGAGTGCTGCAAACAAAAAGAGACAAGGAAGTTCAAGAGTTGGTTCCTATATGTACATGCAATAATAATAGGACTATTGTCTTGGATAATAGTCCCATCTTGCAACTTTGGATTATGGGCTCTATTGATTGCCGTTTCTCATTTTACAATAGATGCAGTAAAGATTCATTGCCCCAAAGGTTTGTGGAGTTTTGTTATTGACCAACTACTTCACTTGGGAATACTGATTGCGATATCCAATATTTATGAACCGGCAAAAGAACTACCATTGCGAATGATTGATTGTTTAGGCTCATTCTCTATACCGCTTTTGATTTTGGCAATTCTCTTGTGCATGAAACCTGATCCTTATAAAGTTGATATTGGAAAAATACCAAGTTGGAGAATCAGAGTCTTGCAGCAACATAAAGAACGCAGGAGCATTGATTGGAAATTTGGAACGAATATTAGCCATCGCATTTGTGCTGCTTGGGCAGTTCGAAGCAATAGGATTTATTGTTGCTGCTAAATCAATCTTGCGATTCAAGGACACCGATACCGCCAAAACGGAGTATGTATTGGCTGGGACATTCCTAAGTTTCGGAATTGCGATACTCTGCGGATTGATGGTAAGAATATAACATTACTTTTACTGTTGATTATAATGCTTCTATGCCGCGAATGGTCACTTTTATGGGAAGGGGCAACCACGGATAGATATATATGTGGCCATCGCTATCCACTTTTAGTAATTTTGGATACACTCGCTGGATAAAGGAAATTCCCGGATTGGCAACCGATGAAACACTACCACAAAATGACATTTTCCGTATAACTTCAACAATCAAAAACGCATAAAGTAAAAAAGATGCTGGGGGCGATTTTCGCAGATTTTTCATATCTTGCACTCGCCAATAGAACTTTTATATGAGACACCACATCAGACGCTTTGCGTGGATGCTGCCGCTATTCTTGACTATGACTCCGGGAGCGGCACAGGAGCACTCAATTCCCACAGAAACACAGAATACAGGATGGTATGCAGGCATCGATGCCGGGGCAGCTTTCGGCTTCGGGTCATTCACCGGTTTCGGCCATGACAAGACGCGCTCCGGCGGCATTGCCGGCATATACGCAGGCTACAGCTTCAGCCCAGTACTTTCCGCCGAAATCGTAGCCAAATCAGGACAAACCACACTTGCAGCGCACGGCTGCTGCGTAGATGCCGGCTATTGGCTCGGCTCGGACGACACCCGTTATCTCGCCCCCGTCGCCGGGATGGACGGCTGGGATTATGCCGCTCTCAAGAGCAATGTCGCCCTGCAACAATACGGTGCTCGGCTCAATGTCAACCTCCTCGGCTTTTTCAACGACACCCGGTCGGAACGCTGGACGCTCAATGTCTCGCCTGCCGCGTATGCCGTCGGGACCAAAGCCGCCATCAAGACAATCACCGGCGACAATAAAGTTATGTCCCCCGACAGGGAATGGCATTTCGGCTACGGAGGACGACTGCAAGCCGGATACATGACGACCCGCAACCTAAGCATAGCTGTCTATTCCGAATTTACCGCATTGAACGGCAAGCAGTTGGACGGCATTATAGAGGTCCGTCACAATGACAATTTCATCTGGGAGAACGGCATCCGCATAGGCTGGTCTTTCGGCAGACAAGGCAAGAAATAACAACAATAGACATTGATTATGAATGAGATACCGACCCACAAAGTATTATTGACAGCATTGCTCGCGTCAGCGCTGTCTATATTTACCGCTTGTGATTATGACCACCCGGAGAGTGAACGAGGCTTAAGCTTTGAATTGGTATGGGACGAAACAAAGCCCGACCTACCCCCTGGTTTTATCGGTGCAGGTGACGAAGACTCCACCAAGATAGACGTCAAGGAAATCTCTATTTGGCTTCATCCTGTTGACGGTTCTCCTGCTATAAATTATAAGTTTTCAACCCCTCAAGAATTGGCAACGCATAAATTTGACCTCCCTGCCGGTGAATATCACATGTTTGCCACTGTCAATTTATTGCCACCATACATTGATGAATACGACCCGACTCAGAGCCGTGCGTTCACCGATGGCAGGGTGCATTTTATTACCCTGGAAAAGTCGGACCTTTCTCCCGAACCGGCCTACTACTATGAAGACAAGATTGTAGTTACCGAGGGTGGCGTGC
>CAZKRZ010000129.1:0-4698 GCA_964555325.1 uncultured Muribaculaceae bacterium | reverse complement strand
GCCGCTGATATGCACATCCTGATAAGACTTGGACGCCGTCTTGCCTATCTTCTGGTCGATATCATTGGTAGACGACAGCACCATATCCTTGAACTCACTGCGCGAGAATGCCTTGCCCTGTTTCTTGGCATACGAAAGCGCCAGCGCGACCACACCCGAGACATGCGGACAAGCCATAGATGTGCCCTGCATATAGCCGTAGTCATAACCGGACCCGACCTTGCTGCCGACGGTATAGGTAGACACCTCCGACGGAATGGTGGAGAGCACCATACTCGCAAACGAATTCGCAAGTCCCATTTCCCCTCCGGGAGCGGCGATATTGCATCCTGGACCATAATTGGTATAATACGCCGGCAGGAAATCCGGGGCGAATGCCGACACAGATATGACATCCACAAACGCTCCGGGATAATGCGCATAGGAATGCGAATCATTGCCTGCCGCAAAAACTGCTATATTGCCGTCAAGGACATCGTTGTTCCTGCAGGATTCGAAATAATGGATGACATCTATCTCTACCGAACCGACCATGCCGATATAGGCATTGTCCGAAGAGAATGCCGTCGTATATCCGAACGAACATGATATTACAGAAGCCCCCATGTCCGCCGCGTACTTGATTGCCCGTGCGGTGATTGCTGCGCTGCCGCCACGGGAGCCGGAGAATATCTGACAGGACATGATACGGCAGCCGTCGCCCTTACCGGTACCGCCGGCCACGCCGGAGACTCCAACGCTATTGTTATTGACCGCGGCAATTGTGCCGGCACAATGCGTACCGTGGCCGCTGTCATGCTCGTCACCCCACGAAATGGCACCGTTATCGCAGAAATTATAGCCATACACATCATCGACATAGCCGTTGCCGTCATCATCGATGCCGTTGCCGGGAATCTCGCCTTTATTGACCCACATATTCGCCGCCAGGTCCGGATGGTTGTGCTTGACGCCCTCGTCCACCACCGCCACGATGATGTCCGGATCTCCGCCGATACCGAGCTCGCTCCAGACTTCATTGACACCTATGTCCGCCCCTGCGACCGCCCCTGTACCGAACTGGGTGCTGCCGTCATTGTGATAATGCCACTGATAGGACAGATAAGGGTCATTGAACGGAAGCGCCCCGGCAGCAGATACCGCCAATGGTGCAACCGCTCCGCCGCTCACGCTCTTGGATGCTATATGATTGTACTCCACTGCCTTGACCTCACTCAAGGACGCACACGCACGCACGACCTCATCTATGGCAGCCGCATCCGACAGGACAGCCTCATACCACAGATTCAATCCGAATGCAGCCTCGACATCCTCGCGCCCCGGCACAGATATAAACAAAGGCCTGACAGACTCCACGCCTGCACTGATGACAGATGTCAGCGCCTCTTCATCCGGCACAGCCGTGAATTTCAACAACACACTGCGAGAGTCATACTCATCCGTGAGACGCACGACCTTGGTCATGACATCACCACGCCCCGGAGGCGGCAGTTCCTGCCCCATGCGCTCCGTGCAGCCACATACAATAGCCGTCAGACAGACGGCAGTGATGGACAAATTCTTCATTTCGTTTAGTAGTAAGTCTTTATATTATATAAGAGGCGATTGAATAACATCAACCGCCTCTCGTATTACAAAATCCAGTCTGATAATGTTTAACGGATCTTTACAATGTCGGCATTGCGACCGTTGCCGCGACCGGCATGACTGCCGCTGACAGCCGAGACCTTGACATCTACGACATTGTAGTTCTGACGCTCATAAACGACACCGGCACGGGAGCCGACAAACTCAGAAGCGGCAGGCAGCTGGCACTTATAGGCAGGAACGCTCTTGGCTACAACAGAAGCAGACTCTGTAGCAGGTGCATCTGCAGGTTTGCCATTGATATAGAACACCTGCTCACCAGCATTAATACCATAGCCATTGGTTCCGGCATAAGCCACGCTGAAATGATAGTTGCCGTCCTCGTCAACAAATCCCTTGACAGAGGTATCCCAACCGAGATACTCAGCAACACCAGTCTGTCCGAAGAAAGTATCAACCAACTGGACATCCATAATGGCAATCGTGCCATAAGTAGAATGGTTGACTCCTGTACTCTGGATAGGGACTGACACAGTACCATCCTCAGCAACAGTGAATTTCAATGTAACGCCATTGCACCAATTAGGCACCTCATACTGTTTGGTGTTGGGATTGTATTCAAGGTTCAATCCTTCGTCATATCCCGTAAATGCTATACCATTGTAACCATACGCACCCTTTCCATCGATAATGACCTCATTGGGAAGTCCGGATGTGGTGTATGTCGCTGTCTGGAAAGCACCCTGCTGTCCGTTGCTGGCATAGACGACGACTGTGTATGAAGTCAAGGCTTTCAGATCTGTTGCGATGTCAGCATATCCGCCTGTGGCGTTCACCGCCTTGAGCTCGTCCGCAGAGAGTGCGAATTTGTCGTTCCCCTTGATCTGCGCATTGTATTTGGCCTCGCTGCCGGTATAAGCCGCAGTCTCGAGGAATGCCACATGCACATCCGTCAGATCCTTGCCTACGACATAGAATCCGAAAGAATTGGAAGCCGTATATCCTGCTGCAGCATAACGGTCAGAAACAGTCTCCGTACCAATCTTGATGACAGGAGCATAAGTCTCGGCATCGTCCTTGGTGACATAGTTGAATGTAGCAGCGGCATATTCGCCCTTGTACTCGCCACCGGCATATGCCAATGCGACAACCGTGTATACACCGCTCTTGTCGAGGGTCACGCCGAAAGCGCTGTTCTTGTCCACAGTGTAAGACTGATAACCTCCCTTCTCCGCCTTGGAAATCTCCGCGGCCTTGCTCTTGGCGTCAGCCTCGACGAGCTCGCCGTCATAGACATTGTAACGGACCTCATCCACATCTGCACCCAGTTCCAGGTACACGGGCAGCACTCCGTCATCAGCCAAATCGGTAGCCAGGTTGATGGAATAATCTGTGCGGACATATCCGGACACTACGCCGGTGACATCCCAAGGATCGGCTGCAAAACCACCACCGGCTCCCGGCAGATAATAATACTTCACATATATATAGAATCCTCCGTTGCCGTCATAATAACTGAGCGGATAATCGTTGTCCGGATTGCCTCCAAATTTGCTCAAGAAGCTTGCAAAATCCTTTGCTCCGGTATATGTCATGTTATCCATCAGGAGCACATCCTCCTGATAAGTGGGGTGATACCACCCGGTTTTCTGATAAGGCATGACAATGAACTGCCCTCCGACATTGTTCTCCTCCTCGGTATACCAGACGAATGACCACTCGACAGCATCCTCGGGCTTATCGGCAGTACCGAAGAATCCATATCCAGTATAATTCTCGCCGTTGTAGACATGAGAATCCGGGATAGTCTCGGTCTGCATATATCGGACTCCGTCAATCTCATAATACTTGAGGTAACTGTCGCATTCTTCACCCCAATATTTCTGCACCCAATGCACTTTTGCTTTCTCATTGGTCGTAGGGTCGAGCATATACTGATACTCTACGCAGAGGATTGAGAAATCCAGGGATGTGGCTCCTGTGCCGTATTTGTAAGCATACTGAGGATCGGAGATTGTGAAAGAGAGAGCACTCTCCTTACCGACTGCAATGCTGTCGAATGCGACATCCACAGTCGTCTCGCTCTGTCCGTCAGCGAATGTAATATCGCCGAATGTAAAGACACCGCTCACATTGGAGATAGTGTCTACCGGCACGGTGATAGCACCCTCGCTCTTGGTACGCGCCACCTTGATTGTGATGGTCTTTTCCGCTGTAGGATTATAGACATGGCTGCCAGAAGCCTCCTGCGAGGGGAAATATACCCCATAGCAGCCATCCAGCTCGGGCTCACCGGGATTGTACTCCTCTTTGTCGCTGCAAGCAGCCAGGGAGAACACGGCTATAGCCGATGCAGCCAATATGTTGTAAAATGCTTTCATGTTCTTGCTGATTGTAAAATCCATAATAGTCTCTTACTCTGACCAGAGAGTCAGCGTACCCGAGGGATCGGGGTTGTTGGTCTCATCTGTGATACCGGTGTTGCTCTGGAACTCGGCACGGGTGATGACGATATTCCACATAGGAGAACGTCCCTCACTGTTGTAGCAGAAAACAGGCGCATGGTTGGTACCGGGATAGCCTCTTGTGATGCCCTTGTCAAGCCTCTTGTAGTCAAAGAGGAGTACACCCTCGCCCCAGAACTCGACCCTCTTTTGGAAGAGGAGATCGTCGATGAGGAACTTGTCAAGAGAAGCGGAATTGGCCTTATAGGACGCGTTACGGGTACCTACCAGAGACTCGAGGGCTGCCTTGCCGGCTGCGAGATCCGAATGTGCAAGAGCCTCAGCCTTGATGAAATACATCTCTTCGATCCTCATGAGGCAGTGATCTGCGCAGTTGCCCACAGAGTAGTCGGAGACATTGCCCTGGGCAGGACGGAACTTGATATTCTGATATGCCATGGCTGCAGGAATCTGAAGTTTGGCGTTGCCGTAGAGGAAGTTCTTCCTGTCGTCATCAGAGCCGGAGAACTTGTAGACACCGGCAAAGTCCTTGCTCTCGGGATCTGCCATAAACTCGGGAGAGAGCCAGCTGTCCTTTCTCCAGTCCTCATCGGAGATGGCCTCATAGAAAGCCCTGTTGGCACCGATATGAGAGAGACCTGCATAT
>CAZKRZ010000128.1:0-4719 GCA_964555325.1 uncultured Muribaculaceae bacterium | reverse complement strand
GGCTGCCCATACCTGCAGCCAATACGAGTAGTGTCGGTTTCATGTCTTTGTGCTTGAAAAACATTAGTTGGTGATAACAAAAATAAGTATTTTTGTATTGATATGAAACTGCTTAAAAATATCAAAAAGAGTTCATTCTGGTCATTTGCCTTGGTATCCCTCGCATTGGCGATTGTATACGGAGCCTTTGTCCAGCAGGACAATCTGATAGTGTATATCAAGGCAAAGCATACCGTGCGTATGCAAAACCGCCAGATCGAGAGATACGAACGCGAGATTTTGGTTCTGGAAAGCCGTGTGGAGGCTATTTCGACAGACAGGGATACTCTCGAACGTTATGCGCGCGAGCGATTCCGCTTTGCCGAGCCCGGTGATGATGTCTATATCATATCCGGAGAATGATGGCGGTCCGTTCTCTCAAGATTAACTGGTTTTACAACACGCTGTTGAGCGTGTTGAAAGTGCTGTTCCCCCTCGTGACCGCGCCCTATATTGCGCGTGTTCTCATGCCGGAGGGAGTGGGACTTTTCAATTTTGCCAATTCGTATGTCTCCTATTTCGTGCTGTTTGCGGCACTTGGGGTCCCTACCTATGCTATACGCGAGATAGCCAAGGTGCGCGAGGACGCCTCTGCCCTGCGCAAACTCACTAACGAACTGTTCTCCGTGACGGTGTTCTCCACTGCCGCGGTGACCATTCCATATCTGCTGTCCATCGCGCTGGTGCCGAAACTCAGTGCCAACTTCGTCATATTCATCGTGATAGGCTTCGTATTGTACTTGTCCCCGTTCTCTGTGGACTGGTTCTATAGCGGATTGGAAGAATTCAAGTACATTGCCCTGCGCTCGATGCTCGTCAAGACTATATGCGTCATCTCCCTGTTCCTCTTTGTCAAGACACGGGAGGATGTGCTCATATATACGATTATCAATGTTGTCAACAATGTAGCCAACAATATCTGGAACTATGTCAGAATGTCCCGCTCGGGATTCCGACCGAGGATTGTGACCAAGGGGCTTAGACGGCATCTGCGGCCATCGCTCATACTCCTGTCGTCCTCGCTGGCGGTGTCTGTGTACAATCTGCTGGACACCCTGATGCTCGGATTCATGAAAGACTATGACCAGGTGGCTTTCTATACGAGCGCGGCGAATATATCCAAGATGCTGGTGGCGTTGCTGACGAGCCTTGCGGTTGTCACCATGCCGAGGGTCTCGGCTTACCTCAAGGATGGGGCGCGGGAAGAGATCAACCGGCTGGCCGGCAATTCATTCGCATTTATTATCCTAATCTCGGTGCCGGCGTCGGTCGGGCTGTGCTGTCTGGCGCGCGAGTTCGTGCCGCTGTTTTATGGAGACAGTTTCGTGCCGGCTACCGCTCCGCTCTGTGTCATGAGTTTTGTGATGGTGGCGATAGCCTTGAGTTCCCTTGCCGGGACCCAAATACTCATTGCAATGGGACGGGACAAGGAATATCTGTATTCTATAGTTGCAGGAGCACTGCTCAATTTCGCAGCCAACTGCGTCGTCATTCCGTGGCTCGGGGCGACGGGGGCTGCGCTGACCTCGGTGCTGGCGGAGTTCGTGATATTCGCGGTGATGATGTATTTTGTCCGCAGGCATACTTTCGTGCGAGTGGACCTTTCCGTGCCTATGCTCAAGTCGGTCATCGGCGCGGCGTTGCTCGTGCCGCTCGCCCTCTTGCTCAGGCTTTTGCTTGACGGCTGGACATTCATATTCGTATATATATTGACAGGAGCGGCGGTGTATATCGTGGCGGAGTTGTCGCTTAAGCACGAAGCTGTACCTGCGCTCGTGTCGTCACTGCGCGGCGGCTTGCGCAAAAGACAGTGAAACAGAATGAGAATACTTTTTGACCTTACATATATAAGCGAGTCGGATTCGTATGCCGGCATTTCCGTATTCAGCTATTCAATCATTCCCGCGTTGCTCGAATATGGCGGGGGAGAGGTGGAGATTGTGGGGCTGGCGAGGCGCTCGACCGTCGGCATGCTCTCGGAGCGGCTGCCCGGCGTGCAGTTGGTCGCCATTGATTACAAGGAATTCCGTCAGTTCAACAGCATAGACGGATTTATCAACAAGCCAGCGTTGGAGCGTGTGATACGCGAGCAGGGTATAGACCTCTTTTTCCTGCCGTTCGTCTCCGACCGCTGCCTGTGGACTCATAGCGTGCCTATGGTCGCGGTCATGCACGATGCGCAGGGATTCAAGGTCAAGAAGAAGTTTTACCGTGCTGCGGTCTACAACACTTTCACTCCGTTCTATGCCTCACGGGCGGATGTGCTTGTGACGATTTCGGGTTTTGCCCGCCAGGATATACTCAAGACGGTCCCGAGGCTCAAGCGCAAGCCGGTCGAGGTCATATATCAGAGCCTGCGTTTCCGCAGGATGGAGGAGAGGGAAGAGCCTGCGTCGCAGCCGTCATATATCCTGAGCGTCAATACTATACAGCCCTACAAAAATCCTATGACCATTGTGCGCGCATTTGAGAGGATTATGGATAGGATACCTCATCAGCTGTGGTTCAAGGGGTTGAAATCTTCGTACAGCGAAGATGTGCTGCGGCCTTATATCGTGGAGCACGGTCTGCAGGACCGGGTCCGGATATTGGACGAAGTCTATTCGCCGGCGCAGATGGATGAATTGTTTTCCAGGGCGTCGCTCTTTGTGTCCGGCTCGACAATGGAGGGCTTCGGACTGACCCCTATAGAGTCGGCTATGCACCTCGTGCCGGCTGTGTGCGCAGACATTCCTCCGGTGAGGGAGACTACGCGTGGTCTGTTGCGCTATTATTCTCCTGTATTCGATGATGCCGCCCTTGCTGACGAGATGCTCAGGGCGCTGGACGAGCAGCCGGACATGAGACCTATAGCCCGTGAGTATGAGTCGTTCTATTCGCGTGAAAGACAGGCGAATGCCTATATAGCCCTCTTCAAGCGAATGCTGGAGTCCCGTCAGTAGATACAAAACTTCCTGATTATGAGAATAGTCTGGGTTACCGAAAATGAAATCAGCCCAATGCAAGGCGGCACGGAGCGCATTACAGCCACTCTTGCGACTGCTTTCATGGCACGTGGGCATGAATGTGTGTCGCTGTGTTTCCGACCCTGTACATTCCGTGAAAAGACAGCTTTCAGCGTAAAATATCTGCTCGATGTGGAGCGGTATATAGGGCGGACGGCTTTTGTGCACAGGCATGGCAGCGCCATGGAAGTGCTTGAAAACCGGTTGTCGTCGGCAGTGGCGGATGCGGATGTGGTGGTGTGCAACCTTGTGGATATAAGGTACAAGCGTCTGCTACTTCCGATGTTGTATTCCCTGACGCGGGCGTCGGGGGCGCGTCTGCTCTCCTGTTATCATGCCATGCCGGGCGAAGAACTTATCGGGACGCCTCTACGCAACTGCCTGTGGCATATCCGTCGCAGGGAGCGCGTGCCGCATTACTTGAGAGAGGCGGTACTGACCCTTGTGCCGCGCTCTGTACTGCTTGCTCTCCGTGGGAAATACATACGCTCTCGATATACTCTGATGCGGGACAATTCTGACAAGGTCGTGCTCTTGTCGGAGCGCTTCATGCCTCTTTTCGCCGCTTTGTCGGGCAATCCGGATACCGGTGGTCTGACAGCTGTGCCTAACGCCCTGTCATTCGACGGATTCATGGGGGAGAACGGACTGGCGGACAAGCGCAAGGAGATATTGATAGTCAGCCGTCTGGACGAGAAGGCGAAACGTCTGTCGTCGGCGCTGGAGATATGGTCCAGGGTAAAGCATGACGGCTGGCGTCTGGTCATAGTCGGCGGCGGCCCTGACGAAGAATACTACCGCCGTATGGCACTGCGCCTGCATCTCCAGGATGTGGCGTTCGAGGGCAGGCAACCGGATCTCATGCCTTATTACAGGCGTGCGTCCATATTTATGATGACTTCTGCATTCGAGGGTTGGGGTATCACTCTTACCGAAGCGCAGCAAAACGGGGTAGTGCCCATAGCCTATGAGTCGTATGCCTCCTTGCGCGATATCATCGAGGACGGAGTCAATGGCGTGGTAGTGCCGTACCGCAAGCGGCGGCTCTATGTCAAAGGCTTGCGCAGGCTGATGCGCGATGACAAGGCCCGCCGCCGCATGTCGCTCGCTGCTGTGGATTCGAGCCGCCGTTTCTCAGTAGATGAAGTGGTCGGACAATGGGAGCGACTGTTTGTTTCGGGAGTGGTGGAGGAATAAGATTTTTTTGTACCTTTACCTCCGTACAATCTAATAAAAAAACTAAAATTATGGCAAATAACAAGTACACAGGAACTCAGACAGAGAAGAACCTTGAAACCGCATTCGCCGGCGAGAGCCAGGCCCGCAACAAATACACTTATTTCGCATCTGTGGCGAAAAAGGAAGGATACGAGCAGATTGCCGAACTCTTCCTCAAGACCGCTGACAATGAGAAGGAGCACGCCAAGATGTGGTTCAAGGAGCTTGGCGGTGTAGGTTGCACAGCAGAGAATCTTGCTGCCGCCGCCGCAGGTGAGAACTACGAGTGGACAGACATGTATGACGGCTTTGCCAAGACTGCCGAAGAGGAAGGCTTCCCCGAGCTCGCCGCCAAGTTCCGCGGTGTGGCTGCCATCGAGAAGCGCCACGAGGAGCGTTATCGCGCACTGCTCCACAATGTCGAGACAGCGGCTGTCTTCGAGCGCAGCGAGGTCAA
>CAZKRZ010000127.1:0-4729 GCA_964555325.1 uncultured Muribaculaceae bacterium | reverse complement strand
AACAGATGCAGGACCTGCAGTATTACGGCTCCGGCAACGGCAGCGAGTACGCCTCCCCAGAATCCTATCCAGGATTTCTTAGGTGAAATGGAGGGGCAGAGTTTGCGGCTGCCCACTCTCTGTCCGAATGTGCTTCCGAGCAGATATGCACCTACATCCGAGCACCATATTATGGCGAAGAAGCAGAGTATCGGCATTCCGTTGAATGCTCCGTCGTGGAACACGACCAGATTGGACAGGGCCATCGGAGTAGCGATGTAGAGCAGGCCGGTGAAAACATACGCGACCTTGGTTATCTCCTTGAGTTCGCGATTGCGCAGCACCATGACGGCGCATACAATGATGGCGATGCAGCACAATATGGAGAGTGAGATGTATTTCGCATCGATAATGCCTGCCGTAGACAGGCTTATGAGCAGGAATGTGACTACTGCAGTGAGCAGCCCCATACATTTCAGGAGAGTGTCCTTAGTGCCTATTGTGAGCGTGTAGAACTCATGCAGCAGTACCACAGTGACGAGAAGTGTCAGTACTACAAATGAGTAAGGGTGCAGCAGGCACGCCACTATGAGCGCGACGAATGCTGCACCTGTGATTGTTCTGATCAGACCGTTTTTCATGCCTCCGACTCTGTTTCGCCCTGCTCTTCTCCAGCCTCGGCATTCGCCTCCACGGCAGGTGTCTCCCCTTCCGCTTTGACTTTTGGACCGAGGATGGCTTCTACATCTTCTGCGAAAGTGACTTCCTTGTCGAGAAGCAGAGCCGCCACCTTCATAAATCCTTCCTTGTTGTCAGTCAAGAGACTGAGTGTCTTGTCGTGTATATCGCCGACGAGTTTCCTTACATCCGCATCCATCTGCTCCGCTGTCTTCTCGCTATAAGGCTTGGTGAGGTCATAGCCTCTCGAGCCGGTGGAGTCATAGAATGAAAGCTGTCCGACATTCTCGCTCATACCGTAGTCCTTGACCATGGCGTATGCCATATTGGTCAGCCTCTCGAGGTCATTCTGGGCTCCGGTGCTCGGTTCGCCGTTTATGATTTCCTCGGCGACGCGTCCGCCTATGAGGGAGCACATCTCGTCAAGCATCTGGGAACGGGTCCATATCTTGCGCTCTTCGGGCAGATACCAAGCAGCACCGAGCGCCTGTCCGCGAGGGATGAGTGTTACCTTGAAGAGAGGGTTGGCATTGGGCAGGAGCCAGCTGACAACGGCGTGTCCGGCCTCGTGGTGCGCAATGGTGCGTTTCTCCTTGGGCGTCATCATGCTCTTCTTCCTCTCCAGTCCTCCGATGATGCGGTCTACCGCGTCGAGAAAGTCCTGGCGGTCAATCTCCTTCTTGTCATGGCGGGCAGCCGTGAGTGCGGCCTCGTTGCAGACATTAGCGATGTCGGCACCGGAGAAGCCGGTAGTATGCTTGGCCATGAACTCGAGATCGAAATCCTTGGCAATCTTGAGATTGCGCATATGCACCTGGAATATCTCCTTGCGCTCTTCCAGTTCGGGAAGTTCGACGTGGATCTGACGGTCAAAGCGTCCTGCCCTCGTGAGAGCCTTGTCGAGAATGTCGGCGCGGTTGGTGGCTGCGAGTACAATGACACCGCTGTTGGAACCGAAACCGTCCATCTCTGTAAGCAACTGGTTGAGAGTGTTTTCCCTCTCGTCATTTGAAGAGAATCCGGCATTCTTGCCCCTGGCGCGTCCGACCGCGTCAATCTCGTCTATAAACACGATGCAGGGGGCTTTCTGCTTGGCCTGTGCGAAGAGGTCGCGTACGCGGCTCGCTCCGACACCGACAAACATTTCCACGAAGTCGGATCCGCTGATGGAGAAGAAAGGCACATTGGCCTCTCCTGCCACAGCCTTGGCAAGCAGGGTCTTCCCTGTTCCTGGAGGGCCTACGAGGAGGGCTCCCTTGGGGATCTTGGCACCGAGCGCTGTATATTTGGAGGGATTCTTGAGGAAATCGACTATCTCGACGACTTCTTCCTTGGCTCCGTACAGTCCCGCGACATCCTTGAATGTCACATTGACCATATTCTTGTCAGCGAGTTTGCCGGTGGATTTGCCCACTGAGAATGGATTGGGACCACCTCCGCCATTGTGGCCGGAACCTCCGCCCATGCGGTTGAGACTGCGGAACATCCAGACCCACAGCATAATCATAAGGAAGAGCGGAAGCAGCCATTCTGCCATCTGGCTCCAGATCTTGGAGTCGTTCTCCATGATTACAGGCACTTTGGAGTCCTCTGCGAGCTGTGCGTTCAGTGCGCCGAACTCTGTCTCAGCATCGAATCTGCCGGACACGAGGAATACGAAGTGAGGGGATTTCTTGGGGACTTCCCCCTCCGGGAAGAGGGAGACATATTTGCTGATGGACGAGGGCTTCAGCGTGACGCTGCCCTTGTAGTCATTGCGTATGAAGTGTATTTCCTTAACGTCTCCGTCCAGCATCATTCCCTGGACATCAGCCCATTCGATTTTCTGAGGAGGCGCTCCTGCCCCGCGGAACGCGAACGCCGCCAACCCTATGAAGAGCAGGAGGTACAACCATGAGAGGTTGATGCGTACTTTGACTATTTTGGGCCTGTTCTTGTCTTTCTTATTCTAGCTAGCCATTGTCTGACTGTTCTTTTTTCTGAGCCGATGTCTTGCGTGCCGACGGGCTGCGGTATTTGTATTCCTTGCGTGGGGCGTCCGCCCAGAGTTCTTCCAGCCTGTAGAATTCGCGGTACTGCGTCAGGAAGACATGCACGACTATATTTCCGAAATCAAGTATGTTCCAGAAGTTGTTCTCAAGTCCCTGCACACGCATAGGCTTGAGCCCGAGCTGCTCTTTGGCGTCCTTGATGATATTGTCGGTGATGGCGGCCACATTGGTCGTGGAGTCCGCATTGCATATTACGAAATGGTCGGTAATGGAAGAGCCGGCGGGGCGAAGGTCGAGGGATATTACATCCTGGGCTTTTTTGTCCAGCGCCGCGTCTGCGAGAACACGGAGATCGTGAGTTATCATTTTGAAATCTTAATTGTTATTTTTGTACACAAAATTAAACAAAAACTGCACCAATGGCAAAAAGACAGGCCATCACATGGCATGATAGCATAGATTCCACGAATAGCGAAGCCAGGAGGCATATATCCCAACTTGACAATATGTCAGTCATAGCCGCCAGATACCAGACAGCGGGGCGCGGACAGGGTGACCACAAGTGGCACAGCCGAGCCTCGGAGAACCTTATGTTCTCGGTGGTCCTGAAATTCGGCTGCGAGGGCGGGCTCGCTCCCCTGAAAGCCTCCAGCACCCTGATAATAACAGAGGTCATCACCTTGGCTATAAGGGAGTTCCTGCTTACTGAGACAGGTGTCGCGTGCCGTATCAAATGGCCCAATGACATATATGTCGGGGACAAGAAACTGTGTGGCATACTCATTGAGAATCTCCTGTCCGGCAAGAATGTGTCTGCCAGCATCATAGGTGTCGGACTGAATGTCAATCAGACTTCATTTCCGGAAGACCTGCCCAACCCCGTGTCAATGGCGGTCCTGACAGGGCGCAGTTATGACACAGAGAAGACATTGTCAGTCCTCGTTAGGCACATAGCCTATATGGCAGAAAAGACCTGCACGGATGCCGGCAGGTCCTTTCTCGATGAGGAATTCAATAAGTATATGTTCAAACTTCCTGGGGAGACGCGGCAGCTCTGAGAGCCTCTATCGCCGCTCCCCTGTCTTCGTGCCTGTATACGGAACTCGCTGCCACCAGAATGTCGGCACCCGCATCGCACAGCGCCGCAGCATTGTCCGGACTGACACCTCCGTCCACCTCTATCATGCAGGATGAGCCGAGCCGCGTGATCTCCTGCTTGAGCGTCTTGACCCTCCCGATGGTCTCGGGAATGAACTTCTGGCCGGAAAAGCCGGCAAATACGGACATTACAAGTATGAAATCCGCGTCCTGTATATAAGGAAACGCCTTCTCGACGGGGACATCGGGGTTGAATGCAAGTCCTGCCTTGATACCGAGGGTGCGTGCCTGTTGCAGGAGCGCATGTATGTCGGTGCCGGCGAGTTCTGCGGCCTCGAGGTGGAAACTCACATACTCAGCCCCGGCCTTGGCGAAACGCTCCACCCATTTCTCTGGATGAACCACCATAAGGTGCACATCCATAGGGATTTCCGTCTTGCGCACCACGGCTTCGGCGACAACCACTCCCATGGAAATGTTAGGCACGAAAGAGCCGTCCATGACATCCACGTGCACGAGATCCGCCGAGCGGTTGAGTATGTCTATCTCATCCCCCAGGCGGAGAAAGTCCGCAGAGAGGATGGACGGGGCTATTCGAACCGGCATACTACTTCTGTAAGGAGTTTGACAAACTTGTCCATGGAGGCGAGTTCGAGCCTCTCTCCGGGAGCATGCACGCCCCTAAGTGTAGGGCCGAATGAAATCATGTCCAGGTCCGGGAATTTCTCGAGGAAGAGTCCGCATTCGAGACCGGCGTGTATTGCCAGCACGAGCGGCTCCTGGTCGAAAAGTCTCTTGTATGCGTCCACGCAGACCTTGAGGATATGCGAATCCGGATTGGGTTTCCAGCCCGGATAAGGCAGTTTGTGCTCCACCTTGCCACCGGCGAGTTCGAAATGCGCCTGGATGCGGTCCTTGATGGCCTCTTTGGCAGAAGCGACCGAACTGCGCTCGCTCAACGACACGAGGAATTTGCCTGGGCA
>CAZKRZ010000126.1:0-4754 GCA_964555325.1 uncultured Muribaculaceae bacterium | reverse complement strand
CCGCGTCACAGAGTCAGCGCCTCATTCATTCCGCATGAGTTGCGCAAGGCATTCGCCCTGCCTACTTACGAATATCAGGACGCCGTGTGGGCGTACTATTTCTATCGTATGATGCAGAGGGCTGAACGGGTGTGGCTCGTCTACGACTCGCGTCTCGAGGGCTTCCGCTCCGGAGAGGAGAGCCGCTATATCAAGCAGTTGGAGATGCACTTCGGGCTGCCGTTGAGGCGTTTCGTCGCCGGCGCGACTCTTGACAAGTCGCTTGCAGAAGAGGACATTCCCAAGACGGCGGAGGATGTGGCTGCGATACGGAAACTGGTGCTGTCGGCGAGTTCGCTGAAAGATTACATAGCCTGTCCGGCGAAATTCTATTACAACCGCGTGCGCGGTCTCAAGCCTCTCGACGAACTCTCCGAGTCCCTGGATGCAGGCATGATCGGAAATGTTTTCCATGCGGCGATGCAGACCTTGTACACCGTGGATGGGGGCATGCTGACCAAGTCCTATCTGGAGTCGCTATACAAGGACAGGACACGGGTACGGAATTGTGTCCGGGATCTCATCTGCAAGGAACTCAAGACGGACGAGGTGGTCGGGCGCAATCTCGTATTCGAGGATATAATCTGCCGCTATGTGCATCAGGTGGTGCACAGGGACATTGAGATGATGAATGATAAGGGCATAGACCACATAGATATTCTCGGACTGGAATTGAAGGTCAATGACTATGACTTGGACGGGTTCAAGTTCGTATGTGTCGTCGACCGTCTCGACAAACTGCCCTCCGGAGAGGTGCGAGTGGTGGACTACAAGACAGGCAAGGTGCTGGATGACGACATCAATGTCTGCGATAAAAATGCATCGGAGACTGCAAATAAGCTGTTCTCTTCGGAGACTGCTTCCGGAGACCGTCCTGTGATTGCGCTTCAGATGTATTTGTACGATGAGGCGGTGAAGCAGTCCCCGTCGGTACGCGGACTGGTGTGCGGGGAGGCTATGTCCAATTCCGTCTACAGTGTGTCGCGTCTCTTCAAGCAGAGTGTGGAGACAGTCCCGTACAGCGAGGAGTTCGCCCGGGAACTGAAGACGCATGTTTCTGCGCTGTTGAGGGAAATGACCGACGAGACTGTGCCTTTCCGCAGGACTAAAGACGACAAGGTCTGCTCCTATTGTGATTTCAAAATGATTTGCGGACGATGATAAACGTGCTCAGGGCTTCCGCGGGGTCGGGCAAGACCTACAACCTCGCGAGGAAATACATATCGATAGTGCTCGGCAGCAGTGACAGGTATGCCTACAGGCATGTGCTTGCCGTTACATTCACCAACAAGGCGACAGCCGAGATGAAGGCCCGTATCCTTAAAGAGTTGCATATCCTCGCCACGGATACGGCGCATTCCTCTTATTACAAGGATTTCGTTCCCGGAATGTTTCCGGATGCGGCGGCTCTCGGGTCAAAGGCGGAACGCGTGCTGCACGACATATTGCACGACTATAGCGCATTCTCTATCAGTACGATAGATAAGTTTTTCCAGCAGGCTCTGCGTGCCTTTGCCAAGGAAATAGGCTATTTCGCGTCATATCAGGTGCAGATCGACAAGGACGCCTTGATACAGGAGACCGTAGACAGGATACTCGACGGGCTCACTGAAAAGAATGCCGATGTCCTCGAATGGATAAGCGAGACGGCTGCGGAGGAGCTGGAGCAGGGACACCGCTTCGATATGGACAAGAGCCTTGCCGAAATGGGTAAACTCCTCAAGTCCACCGAGCATGCGTCCCTTGCCGGCCGTATAGGGATGGATGACAAGGAAGCCTATTCCAAGGAGAATGTCCGACAGATACGCCGGGCGTGCACGGATGTCATGCGTCCGTTTGCCCGCGACTTCAAAGAGAGGGCTGCTGCGGTGCTGGAGGAGCTGAATGCCAACGGCCTCTCTCCGGAAGATACATCCCGGGGATGGCTTGGCAAGATCCGCGAGTACGCTTCCATTTCCGAGCAGGATACTGTCGAGCGCCCCTCAGATGCATTTCTGAGAAACTGCTACAATCCGGATAAATGGTTTACCAAGGCCGTGGCGAAGATTCACCTCTCCCGGGTGGAGCCTTCGCTTGCGCCTGTGCTTGAGCATTTTGCGGATTTATTTGTGGACGGGGATGGGGCTGTGTCAGAGCGTTACCGGGAGTACTGCAGTGCGGCGCTTATCAACGGGACCGTGCAGCTGCTCGGACTGGCGAGGGAGTTCTACAATGGCTTTGACGCTCTTGTCAAGGAAAAGAATATCATGAGCCTGGACGATGCCAACACTATACTCAAGCGCATCATCGACGGCAGTGACATTCCTTTTGTATATGAGAAACTGGGCGTCCGCTACGAACATTTCCTGCTGGACGAGTTCCAGGATACTTCCGGGGTGCAGTGGGACAATTTCAAGCCGCTACTGCGGGAAAGCGTGTCGCATGGCAGGGAAAACCTTGTCGTGGGAGACATCAAGCAGAGCATATACCGCTGGCGCGGGTCTGACTGGCATCTGCTTGCGGATCTACCCTCTGATTTTGAGGGTGATGTGTCGCTCTCGACGCTGGCTGACAACTACCGCAGCCTCAAGACCATAGTCGGTTTTAACAATGATTTCTTCCCGTTCTATGCAGGGGCTTTGGATTCTTCCCTCGATTTGTCCGGCAGCGGGAGCATCAGCGACATATATTCGGATGTGGTGCAGACGCCCAAGACCGGTGACGGACAGGAGGGCTGTGTGAGCGTCAGTTTCTGCAGCGATGATGATTCTGCCGTCCTGAATGCGATGGTGGATTCTGTCCGCGAGGCGAGGGAGGCAGGAGCGCAATGGCGTGACATTGCCGTACTTGTCCGTGGGCATAAGGACGGCGCCGCAGTCGCGGACGCATTGGTGGCGGCGGAGATACCTATCATCTCGGATGATTCGCTACATATCAAGTCCTCATTCTTTGTCAGGCAGATAGTCTCTCTGATGTCTTGTGTGGACAATCCCGAGGACACGGTGAGCAGCTATCTGGCGCAGGAGCGCGGACTCGAATATACGGCGGGCTATCATTCTCTTGTCGATCTGTGCGAGTCTCTGATACGCTGTCTGATTGCGGACGGCCGCGGCATGTCGGGCGGTGAGGAACTCTATCTGCAGGCATTCATGGACATAGTGCAGGAGTGGTCGTCTGTCAATGGCAACGATCTCTCCGGATTCCTGCGTCATTGGGCGCAACTCGATTCCAAGATTGTCTCTCCGGAAGATGCCGATGCGGTCACAATCATGACCATACACAAGTCCAAGGGACTTCAGTTCCCCTATGTGATATTCCCGTTTGCCGAGAGCATAGGGACGCCCAAACCCGGAGCGGATGTACACTGGTGTATCCCAGAGATAGAGGAGGGGAATCTTGGCGTAGCCGGCGGTGTCATATATCCGATAAGTGTCAGTTCCAAATTACAAAACAGCTGTTTCTCCGAGAGTTACAGACAGGAGGGTATAATGAGGGCCGTGGATGACATCAATATGGCTTATGTGGCGTTTACGAGGGCGGAGAAGTGCCTGCATGTGATAGCGACGAGGCCCAAGGACTCCGTCATCAATGCCATACAGGGAGGAGGTCTGCCCAAGAGTTTCAATCTTGCTGCCGCATTATATAAATATGTGTCGGACAAGGGTGTCATGAATAATGAGACCGCCAGATTCGGGACAATGTATTCTTTTGGCGTCGAAGTCGCGGACAAGGGAGAGTCTGCCGCCGAGCAGTCATTCTCCGTGTCCTATAGGTCGGTGTCTATAGGTGACAGGCTCTCATTCGGCGAAGACAATGCCGATTTCTTTGGTACGGATGGGGATACCGCCCCCGGGCGCAGTCCGCGTCTGCGCGGTATAGTCATGCACGATATACTCTCGATGATAGATTCTCCTGCGCAACTGCGTGCTGCTGTGGACGCTGCGGTCCTCAATGGGGAACTGACGGCGGCGGACGGCGAGGAGGCCTTTACGGAACTGTATGCCAAGGTCAGCGACAAGGTCGCGTGCGGCTGGTTTGCCCCGGAGGCGGAGTCTGCACCCGGAGCGGAGGTGTCATCGGCAGGCATGGGCAACGAAGTGTCTGTATTCGATACGGACGGAGCCCTCTATCGTCCTGACAGGGTGGTTACCGGTGCGGACGGCTCTGTAACGGTGATTGATTACAAATTTGGAGAAGAACGTCCGAAATACCTTTCGCAGGTGCGCAAATACATGAGCCTGTATAGGCGTATGGGCTGCGAGAATGTCCGAGGCTATCTCTGGTATGTAGATCAGGATCTCGTCCGCGAAGTCGGACAGGGAGCGTCTTGAGCCGGGCGCGCATATCGTTGCGCCCTGTTCAATTGAGAATATGGATTAAAACAAAGAAGCCGGCTGTTTCCAGTCGGCTTCCATTATATTGTTCCGCGTAAGCGGGGGAGACTACAGCTTCGGTCCTGCTGCGACGAGAGCCTTGCCGGCCTCGTTGGTCTCGTACTTGGCGAAGTTCTTGATGAAACGTCCTGCCAGGTCTTTTGCCTTCTCCTCCCACTGCTTGGGATCTGCGTAGGTGTCGCGAGGGTCGAGGATGTTAGGATCCACACCGTTCAGCTGTGTAGGCACCACGAAGTCGAAGTAAGGGATGGTCTTGGTAGGGGCAGCGTCGATCGAGTGATCGAGGATGGCATCGATGATACCGCGGGTGTCGCGGATAGAGATGCGCTTGCCTGTACCGTT
>CAZKRZ010000125.1:0-4872 GCA_964555325.1 uncultured Muribaculaceae bacterium | reverse complement strand
ATGTTTTAATAGGGAAATCAACCATTCCTTTAAGCATATATAAACGAGCCATCATACATAAGAATGCAATAATTACAACCATTATCATCACAATCTCCGGGCTCATACCTATTTTCAACAATACATATGCTAATGGAAAATCTATAAACTGTAACCCACCTACTACTATTTGATATTTTTTAATGTTACCTGTAGCTAATTGAATAGTAATTAGTGGCCCCGCATTAATTGAATCTAAAAGAATAAGTAGCAATGCTATACGAATAAAGGCAATGGTATGAACCGGTACCTCAACCAGCCATAAATTCATCAGAAAGTTCGCCTCAATAAAGATAGGTAAAGCTATTACGAAAAATAAGGCAAATGACATTCTTGTTCCTTGGAACAAAAGGGAATACATATAATTATGATTACCCGAAGCATATGATTTGGTCAATTGAGGATTCAGTGCCTGCATGAAACCTGTAGAAAACTTTGTAGCGAGACCGGATGCTTGATTAGAGATTCCCCTTGCAGCATTGACAGATGGTCCAAAGAACATATTAAACAATACATTAATTCCCTGATCACGTAAAACAGCCGAACATGCTCCAAACATATTCCATCCTGCAAAACCACCGATAGCTTTCAACAAGTCTTTATCAAACACACATTTAATTTTACACTCCTGAAAATTCTTTGTACAATACAGCCTATAAATAAGATTAACGATGAGATTAGACGCACAAATAGCAGCACTATAATATATTAACTTATCATTCCACACATCCAACTTTATCAAATACGCAATCACCAAATGCAGAATACCTTCGATTATACTCACATATGCATAAATACTCATTCTCTCATGAGAGATAATTGAAGCACTATAAGGGACAAATGTCAATGTGATAAAAGTCTGAATTACAGCAAAATGCAACACCCACCTAGACGCAAACAGTCTTTCCGCTGGAATCATCATATAATTTGTCATAAACCATATCCCCAAAGTCTCTAATAAGACAGCTACAATTAATGACATAATAAACTGAATAAAGACAGATGTAGAAAATATACGATTCAGACGTTCTTGATTCTCCTTGCCTAATTCGTATGTAAGAAATCGGCTTATAGCTGCATTTAAACTATTGGTCAATACACTAAAAAGCGCAACAAAACCCGCTATTGCATTATTAAGACCAAAATCACTCTCTCCCAATGAATTTAAAACGACACGCGTTGTAACAAAACCTACTATCATCAAGAAAAACAACCTAATGTATAGCATAATTGTATTACGTGCAACTGTCTTCTTATTCAAATCATTATCACTATGCATACCACCTAATTAAAGAATAATAATTGTATTTAAAATATACATTGGGATCCACATTATCACGATTCATCGCATTAAATTAAATCGAATCAGAAGAAGAATCTCTATACACATTTTCGTTTTGCGGAATGCTCTGTAATTAAAGTAGCAATGCGTTCCTGCAACACAAAAGCATACATCTTAAGAGTCACCAAGTCTTCGCTTCATAGTCTCACGGCAGTCTTTTATTTCTTTCAACATATTTAGACATTGCTCTTCATTAGCAATACCAGAACAATCGTCAACTGCCTCATAATATTTTTTCATATTTCGTGTCACATCATCTACTAATTCATTAAACACCCTAGTACTCAACACGAAGCTCAATCATTTTTGCATCTACAACTCCCTCCAACTCACGCAGTGGCCGGAAACTTGCAAATCAGGACTGATTTTCGTAGTCCGTATAGTATTCTCCCCCGGTGACATTGCACCATTCTAAAGGCGAGATAGCAAATGGGGTGACGCCGGCAATAAATTATAGCCTACAACAAGGCTTTAAGGTCACACCCAAGGAAATCTTCCAAACTCACTCCGCCAGTACCCACGACAAACGACCGTTTAGGGTGGAAATATTCCATAAAGGCAGGCAGCCCGGAATTCATCCTCCTGCGACCGCTCTTTACTTCTATTGCAGTAAGTTCACCATTACATTCGATGATGAAATCCACCTCTTTGTCTTTTTCTTCCTTGCCTCGGGCTGGCTCACGCCAATAGTAAACCTCATAATCCAACTCATCAGCCATACTGAGCAGGTGCGCACCAACGGCACTCTCCACCCACCGCCCCCAAGCCTGCGTATCGGTCCGATCTGTTACGAAACTGCGCCCCTTATAAGCCGTCAGCAGTGCATTGTTATACACCTGATACTTGGGCACAGAACCGCGCTTACGCGCATTATCACTCGCATATTTCTGCAGAGCCGTCAACAATGTACATTCATTCAGAATCTCCAGATAGCTTGCAAGCGTTGTCACATTCCCGGCGTCCTGCAGTTGCCCCATCAGTTTTGTCAGCGACAAGATCTCAGCCGAATAACCACACCCCAGTTCAAACAGTTGCTTCATCAACACCGGCTTGTAGATATTCGACGTCATAATTACATCTTTCTCGATAGCTGGAGCCACTAGAGAATCTTTGATATACTTCCGCCAACGACGCTCGTCCTTAATCAAATGCGCCGACCCCGGATAACCGCCAAAATAAATGTATTCGTCCACCGTCACGCCAAAGGCGTCCTGCATCTCACGAAGACTCCAGTGCGGCATCCGGATAAGTTCATAGCGTCCTGCCAATGACTCCGTAAGTCCCTTCTTCAGCAATAATCGGCTGCTTCCCAGCAATACGACTTTTAGATTTATCTTGTTCCGAGTATCAGCATCCCACTCTCTCTTCACCACCTCGCTCCAGTTGTCAATTTTCTGAATCTCGTCTATTACAAGCAAGTACTCTTTCTCGTCTCGAAGCATCATCGTCGTTCTGGCAGACTCCCATACACGACGAATCTAGTCATTATCCTTCGGGTCAACGGCATCTGCGACCTCCATTGCATAAGGGATACTCACCTGCGAGAGCACTTGTCCTACAAGTGTTGACTTGCCCACCTGACGTGGTCCTGCCAGCACCTGCATAAATTTACGGGACTCCAGGATGCGTTCTTTAAGCGTACTGAACTGTTTACGAATGTACTCCATCTTGCTCAGATTTGACGATTATTTTACTCAATTCTTTCCGCAAAATTACTCAAATCTTTGTACGATTTTGCTCAAATCTCTATGTAAATTTACTCGATTCTTCAGAACGCGAGTATATTTTACCAGGGCACAGAAAGCATCGAACTACAACCCCTTCCAACTCACGAATCTGCCGGAGTCTGTAAGATAATTGAGGTCTCCACCATATATGACGGCTTTGTTGGGTGACTCTATGCCGGATAGCTCCGCGAAATTGTCCAAGCCCTTGAACCAATCGAGCCGCAAGGAAGAGCCAGACTTTATCTCATAAGCGTTGAGTTTGCCACCAACCTCCTCAAGCAAGTCCACTTCATTACCATTGGAGTCTCGCCAATAATACAGTTGCGGCTGTTTCCCGGCAAAAAGGCTCTTTTTATACATATCGGCGATTATCAGATTCTCAAATAAAGCGCCACGCATGTCACTAAACATAATCTGACCTGTATCCTGCAATCCCAAAAGGCTGCATACCAACCCGGTATCATAAAAATAGAGTTTCGCTGTCTTCACCAGACGTTTCCCGTAGTTTCTGTAATACGGAGACAGGCGAAATATCAACGAGCTGGACTCCAATATCGAAAACCAGTCACGAGCCGTAGAAATGCTCACACCGCATTCTTTGGACAAGGACATAAAACTGACCTGCTGCCCTACTCTCGAAGCGCATAATCGCAGAAACAATTCAAAGCGGGAAAAGTCGCTGACATTTCTCAACAACCTGACATCTCTCTCGAGATAGGTCATCACATAGTTGGGGTAATAGTCCTCCGGCGGTATTTTCCATTCATATACACGAGGATAACCACCTTTCAGTATCAATTCTGATGCAGTCGAGGGCAAAAGCCCGACACTGGCCAGTTCGGCTATTGAGAATGGCGCCAGTTTCAAAACAGCCACCCGTCCTGCCAGGCTCTGTGTCACACTCTCCATCAAAAGAAAATTATGAGATCCCGACAGCACATACATTCCGGGATGATTGACCTCATCCACCTTTGTCTGGATATACGAGAACAACTCCGGAACATACTGAGCCTCATCAATGAGAGTCTTGTCACTGAAATTATTCAGAAATCCGCGAGGATCTCCCGAAACAGTCCTCCTTATATCCGGATCCTCCAAGGAGATATATTTATAATCCGGAAGCAAGTTCTTCAACAGAGTGGACTTTCCACATTGTCTCGCGCCTGTAAGTGTAACAACAGGGAACTTGCCCAAGAGGTCTTTAATCTTATCCGCAATAAACCTATCAATCATATTCAATAGAATTTATGCAAATATACAAATCATATCATACGATTTGCATAAATACAGGGACAATTTTATGCAAATCGATAAATCAACAGGCCGATTTACATAAACCGCCACTATGCAGATCCGCAGCGAATTCCAAGAATCGGCGTAAATTTTGGAATAACAGTCCTAATTTTACGCCATTTTTTGGAATAGCAGTACCAAAACTACTTGCCGTACTGATTGGCGTAGTACTTCTGATACTCGCCGCTGGTGACATTGTCCAGCCATTCCTGGTGGTCGAGATACCAGCGGACTGTCTTCTCTATGCCCTCCTCAAACTGGAGGCTCGGCTCCCAACCGAGTTGTTTCTGCAACTTGGTAGAGTCTATGGCATAACGGGCGTCATGCCCGAGACGGTCTGTCACATAGGTAATCAGATCCATGTCCTCACCCTCGGCACGCCCAAGCAGACGGTCGACAGTGTTGACAAGCACCCGTACGATGTCAATATTCTTCCATTCGTTGAATCCGCCGATATTATAGGTCTCTGCG
>CAZKRZ010000124.1:0-4891 GCA_964555325.1 uncultured Muribaculaceae bacterium | reverse complement strand
TCGCCGAGTTGGTATCCCTCGTACTGGACAAACTCACCAAATAAAACAATAAACAACAAACAATGAAAAACGCAATCATTCCCAGCACGCTCATCGCGGCAATCCTGCTGTCAGGCTGCTCTTCGTTCAGCAACCTCGCCAACGGCACCCTCATCGGAGGCGGAGCCGGCGCAGCTTTAGGTGCCGGCGTAGGTGCAACATTCGGAGACGGCAAGGGTGCAGCCATCGGAGCCCTCATCGGGACGGCGGTAGGCGCAGGAGCCGGAGCCGTCATCGGCAACAAGATGGACAAGAAAGCCGCAGAACTCAAGGCACTTGAGAATGCACAGGTCGAGACTGTCACCGACGCCAACGGACTCAAGGCCGTCAAGGTCACATTCGCAAGCGGAATACTCTTCCCCACCAACGGCACGACACTCAACGCCTCTTCCAAAAAGGAACTCTCGGAGTTTGCCGCCAAGATGAGCGATATGCAGGATACCGACATCGCGATACACGGCCACACTGACAATACCGGGACTGCCGAAGTCAACGAGCGCATTTCCGCACAGAGAGCCACCGCAGTGTCCACCTATCTGCAGACCTGTGGCATCGCAGCCAAGCGCATCACGACTACGGGCAAATCATTCAATGTACCGGTAGCCGACAACAGCACAGTGGAGGGACGCGCACAAAACCGTCGCGTGGAAATCTATATCACCGCCAACGAGGAGATGATACGCCAGGCAGAAAATTCAAGCAAATAGTCTCACGCACATAAACAAAGAACCCGACGGCGCTAACCGTCGGGTTCTTGTTTGTTATTCACCGGCTTCCTTGAGACGCTCGGCATTCTCTGCGATGATGAGTTGGTCTATGCATTCCTGGATATTGCCGTCCATGAATACGGGCAGATTGTACATGCTCCAGTTGATACGATGGTCCGTAACACGCCCCTGGGGATAGTTGTAGGTGCGTATCTTGGCGGAACGGTCACCTGTCGAAACCAGAGTCTTGCGCTTGGAGGCAATCTCGTCGAGATACTTCTGGTGCTCGAGATTGTACAGACGGGTACGCAGTTCCTCGAAAGCCCTGTCCTTGTTCTTGAGCTGGGAACGCTCCTCCTGGCACTGCACGACAAGTCCCGTAGGAATATGCGTAAGCCTGACCGCAGAATAGGTGGTATTTACACCCTGGCCTCCGGGACCGGACGAGCAGAAGAGGTCGAGCCTGATGTCGTCCCATTTGAGGTCTACATCGAACTCACCTGCCTCAGGGAACACAGCCACAGATGCAGCCGAGGTCTGGATACGGCCCTGGGTCTCGGTCTGAGGCACCCTCTGGACACGATGTACGCCGGACTCGTATTTGAGCACGCCGTACACACCGTCACTGCCGGATACCTTGAATACTATCTGCTTGTAGCCGCCCGATGTACCGGGAGTCTGGTCAGTAACCTCGATACGCCAGCCCCTCGACTCCGCATACTTGGTGTACATACGGAAGAGGTCACCGGCAAAGATTGCAGCCTCGTCACCGCCCGTGCCGCCACGGATTTCGACCATGGCATTCTTGGCATCGTCGGGATCGGAGGGTATGAGCAGGAGTTTGATATTCTGCTCCATATCAGGCAGTTTCGGCTCCAGTTCGGCAATCTCTTCCTTGGCCATCTCGCGGAGATCCTCATCTTTCTCGTTCATGATGATATCCTTGGCCGAGGCTATCTCGTCGATAACCCTTTTGTATTCAAGTCCTGCATTGATAATGGGCTCCAATTCCTTGTAGTCCTTGTTGAGCTGAACGTATTTCTTCATGTCAGACATCACTTCGGGGCTGGAAAGCTGATCCTGAAGCGACTGGAATTTGCCTTGGAGGGAAAGTACCTTCTCAAGTAGTTTTGTATCCGCCATAATATTGTGTTCGTCAGATCTTCTTGATATAGCAGCGCCTGCGCATATATAGTTCGTGCTCGTAACTGTTCCACAGATTGACCGCGCTGTTGGTCTCAATCTGCGGGTTGGTGATGGACAGTCTCAATCCATTCTTGCGGGACTTTTCGGCAAGTTTGCAGAAATATACCGCCGAGACTCCCCTGTTCTGCCATTCGGGCGCAGCCCCGTTGAGCATCAGGTCATACAGGTCATTGTGCCTCATGGCGCGCAGCAAATGCCACCAGCCAAACGGGAAGAGATGCCCCTTGGCCTTTTGCAGAGCCTTGGAAATGGAGGGGAACATGATACCGAATGCAACCGGTTCTCCATTCTCATCCATAAGCACGCTGCTCGAACGGTCAGAGACAAACTTCAGCACATCCGAAGCCTCCTCTTCTATCTCCTCATCCGTAAAAGGAACAAAATTGTACACGGAGGATGCGAAACTGTCATTGTAGACCTTGAAGAATTTACGCACCATATCCTTGTCTTTCTTGAGTTTGTCGATACTGGTGTCCCGGAGGTTGTAGCGCCGGGTCACGAGGTCCGCGACGCGGCAGGTCTTCTCGGGCATTTCGGTCGGAATGATGGTATACTGCACCCAATCGCATTCTTTCTCAAATCCCAACTGCACGATGAGGTCGTTGTAGTAGGGATAATTGTAAATGCAGTTGAACGGGGGAATGTTGTCAAAGCCCTCTGTCAGCATGCCCTGCTTGCCGAGAGTATTGTAATACAGAGGACCGTGTATCTCATCCATCCCCTGCTCACGCGCCCATGCCTCTGCCGTCTCTATCAACAGTCTCGCCACAGCGATGTCATTGATGGTGTCAAACCAGCCGAAACGGGCCCTGCGGGTGTTGTACAGGTCGTTGTATCGGGGGTTGACAATACCGCAGATACGTCCAACGACCTCGTTGTCTCCGTCAAGCACCATCCACAGCTTGTGCTTGCAATAGGACAATGACGAGACCTTGGTCAGAGACTTTATCTGATCCGAATGGAGGGCCGGGACATATTGCGGACAATCCTTGTACAGACGGTCCGGAAACGCCACGAAACGGCGAAGATCCCTCCGTGTATTCACTTCAATGATATGATATTCTGGCATAGGCGGCTCCAGTACTTATAAAAATGCAAATTTAGCAAATCAGCCCCTACAATCCAAGTTTTACCGGAGGAGCACTGCTTTTTCGCCCAAGAATTCGCCCTCGGCGGACTGCACCGCCTTGGTATCTGCACGGAACGGCTCAAGGCTGAGAGCACTATAGGTCTTGGCGCCCACACTCTGCCTCAGATATGACGAACCGGTAGCATTCTGTGTACTGAACAGCAGGAACTGCCAACTGTTGACAGCAGCACTCGCGTAAGGGCTCGGTACCATGTGTATGACACCGTCTACATAACCTAACGCAAGACTGTTATTGCCCCAGTATATGGACAGGCCGTCCGAAAATCCGAGAGTCACATAGTTCCCTTTGTAAGTGCCCAACTGCTGCGGCTCGATGATGACGGCATGGATGTCCGGATCGAAGTACGCCTTGACTTCCGGAGTAAAATCACTCGTGCTGGACAATCCGCTGATTATAAGGTCATCACCTCCAAGGCTGTAGATATCCACACGCATCGACTCCTCCGCAGAACTGGAGGACTGTTCCACAGTCACGCTCGCCTTGAACGCCCCGATGAAATCATCCACTGTCTTGGTACGGTCAAAGTCCTCCGCACTGTATCCCTTGGTCGCAGCCGTCCTGGAGACGAATGCCGTATCTCCGAATTCATTGACGATGCAGGCACAGAGTGTATACGACGTCCCCTGCTTAAGGGTGTTGAATACCGTAGCAAAGCCATCTTCGGAAACGAGTTTCTGCATGAATTCTTCATTGACCTCATTGCCGTTCTTCCATGTAAGTTCAGCGGCACTCTGGCCGAGATTCTCTTCTATATACTCGATATAGTCAGTCCTCATGCAGAGGTACTTCATGGAGACAGCGTTATCCGCCTGCATATCCCAATACAGCGACGTATAGGGAGAATTCATATAGTCATCATCAATCCTCCTCCATTCAAACTTATTGACCTTGGGAGCATAGATGCCGTTGGGGTCGCAAGTGAAACGCTTCATGAACAGGGTTGTTGCGTTGGATGTCGAGTCGTATGCCAACGCCACTGCGGTACAGTTGCCGGCCCCGACATTCCAGAGTTCGGAATTGTCATCATACAGTGTAAGGACCGGGACTGTCCCCGGCTTTTTGTCCTCCGCAAGCATCCTCTTGATCTCGTTCTGCCGCCCTGCATCCCCTGTAATATCCCCGCTGACGACAGTTGCCTTGTAGAAACGCGTATATTCATTCTTGTAGAATGACAGTCTCGGAGCCTTGAATCCTGTCTCCGTCGTCTCTATACCGTCGAACTCGATCTCCATGAACGGAGTACGGTCCTCACTGCCGTCAAGGGTCATTGTCTCGTTGCCCTGGGCAAAATAACCGGCTGAGACATAATAGATAAGGTAGAATGAGAATGTTCCTTTGCCGTCATAGGTGCAGGGATAGGAGCTGTAGGCGGTCTTGCTACCTGTGTACTCCGCCATGTCGGCAACCTTGACATACTCTTCGTAGTTGGAGTTATAGTAGCCGATAGACTGCGCCGGGACGGTACATGTGTTGTCATCATTGAGGATGAACTTGAACGACACGCCGCTCGCCCAGTCATTGACCTTGAAGATATTGGCCCCGATGGCCTTCTCCACCGGCAGACCGGAATCCCTCCCTGTATAGAATGCATTGTAATTATAGGTGACGGTCTGCTGCACCTCATTGCCATTCTCGTCAATTCTATAATAAGGCTCCCATTCGAGCGAATAGGATACGCTCAACTTGATCTTGTCAGAGAACTGGGTCACATACGCTCCCTCACCGCTTTCCTCCTGGCGGCCCACTATCAAGACAGTCGTCTCCAAAGTCGAACCCGGCAACAGTTGC
>CAZKRZ010000123.1:0-4920 GCA_964555325.1 uncultured Muribaculaceae bacterium | reverse complement strand
CAGTTCACCAACATGAAGTATCCGGAAGACGATTTTGAAAAGAGTTTCTCGCATTATTCGGATTTCGATGGCACACAGACCCTGGATGCCGTGGAATCGAGCCTGTGCGCGGAAATCGTCGAGAAACTGGTGGATGATGTATTCAACGCAACTGTAGCGAACTGGTAAGCGGCATGACAACAGATCTCAACAAGATGGGCTCCGACGAGCTGGCTGCAATAGTCGAACAGTATCCGTGGTTTGCAGCCGCGCGCGTGGAACTGTACCGCAGGACTGCGGGTAACGACCCCACAAGGTATGCGGAAGTGGCTGCATATATAGGAGACTTGAGCCTGCTATACGAGCAGAGCCGCCGCAACAACATTCCCGACCTGTCCGACAAGGAGGTCAGGACTGCAATCAAGGAGACTCCCCGCAAGGTCGTCAGGGCCGCAGGAGGGGATTTCTTCTCACAGGACGAATATGACGGAGTCAAGAATGCGGACGACAATGTGATAGCATCCATTGCGAGGGCGGCACGCGACAGCGCGCCCGGGGCAAAGACGGAGCCTATAGGCTCGTCTGTCTCATTCTGCACCGAGGCTCTCGCGGAAATATATGCAGAACAAGGCTATTTTGACCAGGCAAAATACATTTATTCTCAACTTATTTTGCGATATCCGGAAAAAAGTGCTTATTTTGCAGTCCTTATTGACAATTTGAACAAAATAGAGAAAGACAATACATTATGAGCACAGTGTTCACAATTCTAATCATCCTTATCATCCTTGCCTCTCTCCTGCTCATAGGAGTCGTGTTGCTGCAGAATGGTAAAGGCAACGGCCTCGCAAGCAACTTCGTTACAGCAAACAATACTCTCGGCGTACGCCAGACAACAAATATCCTCGAGAAGTTCACATGGGGATTGGTAGCATTCATCCTCGTACTCTCGATCATCGCCTCTTTCAACATGGGCGGCAATTCCAACGGAATCGACGTGACCAAGCAGATTGAGAGCGCTACCACTACAGAGCAGCCGGCATTCCCTTCGGCACCTGTAGAGCAGGCAAATCCTGCTGCTGAGGCATCCGAGACACAGGGCAACTAAGCCAGCCATAGGGAGACTGACAGATTGTCAGCAATATCCCATTGGAATATAATTTGACAGCATAGAGACCGGCATCTGATGATGCCGGCTTTTTTTTGTTTGACAGAGTCTGAACGCGGCTGCTATAGACGCGCAGACCATAAAACCGGACATTATATGGAAAACAAGACCGAATTTCTGAACAAATATGCCGTCAACCTCAACGAGATGGCATCCAAAGGCAAGCTCGATCCTGTAATAGGCAGGGACGAGGAGATAAGGAGGGTGCTGCAGATACTCAGCCGCAGGACCAAGAACAACCCCATTCTGGTAGGAGAGCCGGGCGTCGGCAAGACCGCAATTTCCGAAGGTATAGCCCAGAAGATTGTGGACGGCGATGTGCCCGAAAACCTCAAAAGCAAGAAAATCTATTCGCTCGACATGGGAGCGCTGATAGCCGGTGCCAAATACCAGGGAGAGTTTGAGGAAAGGCTCAAGGGAGTGGTAAAGGAGGTCGTGGACAGCGAGGGTGAAATCATCCTATTTATAGACGAAATCCATACTCTCGTGGGCGCAGGCAGGTCTTCCGGAGCAATGGACGCATCCAACATCCTGAAACCGGCTCTCGCAAGGGGCGAACTGCGTACTATAGGCTCCACTACCCTGGACGAATACCAGAAGTACTTCGAGACGGACAAGGCCCTGGAGAGGCGTTTCCAGAAGGTCATGGTGGACGAGCCCACGCCGTCAGAGTCCATAGCCATATTGCGCGGACTGAAAGAGAAATACGAAAACCATCACAGGGTACGCATAGAGGATGACGCCCTGATAGCGGCTGTCAATCTCTCACACCGCTATATCAACAACAGATTCCTGCCGGACAAGGCCATTGACCTGGTGGATGAGGCAGCGTCCAAGCTGCGTTTGGAGATGAATTCCGTCCCGGAGCCGATAGCGGAGCTCGATTCGCGCATCAGACAGCTCGAGATAGAGAAGGAGGCTATCAAGCGCGAGGGTGTCTCGCTCAAAATGGAGAAAATCGAGGGCGAACTCAAGGAACTCGGTGCACGCAGACAGGAACTCAAAACGCGCTGGGATGAGGAAAAGGGCATTCTGAATGAGTTGCAGGCGACCAGGCGTCAGATTGAAGAGTATCAGAACGAGGCCAAAATCGCGGAGAGGTCCGGAGATTTCGGCAAGGTGGCGGAACTGCGTTACGGAAAGATTGCCCAGGCACAGAAGAAGATAGACGAACTCACAGAGAAGCAGGCTGCCGTCAAAGACCCTATCATAACGGAAGCCGTCACTCCGGAGGATATAGCGGAAGTGGTCGCACGCTGGACCGGCATTCCCGTAAACAGGATGCTCGAAAGCGAAAAGGACAAGCTACTGCGTATGGAAGAGGTTCTGCACAAGAGGGTTGTGGGGCAGGACGAGGCAATCAAGGCGGTGTCGGATGCTGTAAGGCGTTCGCGTGCCGGACTGGCAAATGAGAAAAGGCCTATAGGCTCGTTCCTATTCCTCGGCACGACAGGTGTGGGCAAAACCGAACTCGCAAAGGCTCTCGCGGAGTTTTTGTTCAACGACGAGAACATGATCACGCGAATAGACATGAGCGAGTACCAGGAGAGGCACACAGTCAGCCGGTTGGTAGGAGCGCCTCCGGGATATGTGGGCTACGATGAGGGCGGCCAGCTGACCGAGGCCGTGAGGCGCAAGCCTTATTCGGTGATATTGCTGGACGAAATCGAGAAGGCGCACCCGGATGTGTTCAACATCCTGCTGCAGGTGCTCGACGATGGGCGTCTGACCGACAACAAGGGACGCACCGTGGATTTCAAGAACACCATTCTGATAATGACCTCCAACCTCCGCAGGGAAGAGCTCGATGAGAGAATGAGGCCCGAATTCCTCAACCGTATCGATGAGATTATCTGCTTCGGCCCGCTCACGGAGGACAATATAAAGGAGATTGTCCGCATACAGATGGGTATTCTGAGCAACAAACTTGCAGAAGAGGGGGTCGAACTCACATACACCAAAGACTTTACCGACCTCATGGCCAGGGAAGGCTACGACCCGGCATTCGGCGCTCGTCCTGTCAAGAGGCTGATACAGAGAGAACTGGTAAACAAACTGGCAACTTCCATACTGAACGGAAGCGTCCACAAGGACAGTCTCATAGAGGTAGATGCCGTCGATGGCAAGGTCGAAGTGCGCAACAGGAAATAATATTTTTATTCTAACTTTGTATCCGGAGCCATTATATAAAGACTCCGGATTTTCTATGCACTACAAGCGATTCGACATAATGCACAAAGCATTGATTTGCGCACTGATATGCGTTCTCTGCCTGCCTGTTTCGGCAAAAAGGGCCACAGACAGCGGATGGGCGCTCTCGACGGATGACCCCTCTGCCAGATACTACGCAGTCCCCATTGCAAACGGACAACTTGGCATCACCGCAGGGACGGCACCGTTCCAGGTCAGGGGTACAATGCTCAACAATGTCTATGACAGCCGCAAAGGCAGCGGTGTCAGCACGCATTTCAGGACTCTGAATCCGTTTGTACTCTCCGTATCCGTAGACGGCGACGACGTCACCGCCGAGTCCGTTTCCAGATGGAAACAGACCCTCGACATGAGGAGGGCGTGCCTGGAGACAGCATTCCGGCACGGGGACAAGGCGGATATAAGGTATAGCATTCGCGCATTGCGCGGAATGCCGTATGCAGGAATCATCAGCGTAGACATCAAGGCTCTCAAGGACATCGACATCCATGTGCAGGATACCATTACCGCAGGCAAAAGGCCGGCGCTGCGCGACTCCGGTGTCGTGAGCAAATGGGTCGGAGAACCAAAATACGATTTCAGACGCCTGTCCGTGACCACTCCGCGCAAGGGTATAGTAATGGCTGCCGCCAACTGCCTGTTTACAGACGAGGGGCCCTGGAAAGGGCGCACACATATCAAGGCAGGAGAGACATTCGGATTTCATCTTGTGGGAGCGGTGACTCCGGGGACGGATTTCGCAGATCCGGAGAATGAGGCCCTGAGGGAGGTGATATATGCGGTGGGCGAAGGCTCTGCAAGTCTCATCGGGAGGCACGAGGAGTTGTGGAACGAATTGTGGCGCGGAGACATCATCATCGAGGGGGACGACGAGGCGCAGAAACTCGTGCGCGCCGCCCTCTACAACCTGTATTCGTCGTGCCGTGGCGGCACTTCCGCCAGCATTCCCCCGTTCGGTCTGTCCAGCAGCGAGTATTGCGGACATATATTCTGGGACTCGGAACTGTGGATGTATCCGCCTATGCTGTTCCTCGCAGGAGACATTGCCGAATCCATGGTCAATTACCGCATAGACAGGCTCGAGGGTGCTAAGCGCAAGGCATACGCGCACGGGTATCAAGGGGCGATGTTCCCCTGGGAAAGTGACCGCAGCGGAGACGAGGCGTGCGACCCGGGAGCACTCACGGGAGCATTCGAGCACCATATATCTTCTTGCGTGGCGCTGGCGCTCTGGAACAGGTACAGGATGACCGGCGACCGCGAATGGCTGGAGCACAAGGCATTGCCGACACTCATCGAGGTAGCCGACTTCTGGGTGAGCCGCGCAACGGCAAACAAGGACGGCAGCATGTCCATCAAGAATGTCATCTGCCCGGACGAATATGCGCACGGCAAGGACGACAACGCATTTACAAATGCTGCCGCCGCAATCGTGCTGCGGGCTGCAGCAAAGGCGTGCGACATCTGCGGCAAGGATGCCGATCCTAAGTGGACGGATACCGCCGAGAGACTGAGAATCCCTGTAAAGAACGGTATCACAATGGAATACGAGGGATACGACG
>CAZKRZ010000122.1:0-4922 GCA_964555325.1 uncultured Muribaculaceae bacterium | reverse complement strand
TCCCGGCGGCAACGAGTGCTCCGCCACCGAACTCAGCAACGGAGATATAATGCTGAATATGCGTGAGTTTACACGTTGGCGCGAAGAGCATCTGGTCGGCAACGAGAGCCGCAGGCTGGTGGCAATCAGCCGTGACGGCGGCGAGACTCTGGATCCGTGCCGTTATGACTGGGGCTTGCCCGAGCCGCGTTGCCAGGGCAGTATCATCCGTTACAAGCACGGACATGAGAATGAGGACTGGCTGCTGTTTGTCAATCCCTCATCCGTCCAGAAACGCTACAATCTCCAGGTCAAACTCAGCAAAGACGGCGGACATACATGGAAAGCCATCTACAAGGCCCCGTTCACCATGTGCGCATATTCGGATATAGTCGAACTCACAGACGGCTCTGTCGCCCTCATATATGAGGCCGGAGAAGAGACTATGCGCGAGTGCCTTGCATTCGACATCATTCCCGCCAGCTGGATCAAATAGATTCCCCGTGGGAACGAGTTTGTTCTCTAAATGTCTCGATGTCTGCACTTTAAAGAAATTCTCTGCCGATAAAGCGATATCGAACGAGTATTGCCAGGTTGCTTCGTGGCAAGTTTTTAGATTATACCCGATAGGGTATAAAACAACAGTTAAAGCAATAAAATTATACCCGATAAGGTGTAATTTGAAAAATTTTCATTATATTTATAACCTATAGGGTATAATTTATTGCATCTATGGGGCAGACAACACTTTCAAAATATGTGAAGGCGATGCGTAAGCAATATAATCTTACGCAGGTGGAGCTTTCCGAAAAGTCAGGAGTAGGCTTGCGTCTTATTCGTGAGTTGGAGCAGGGCAAGCAAACTTTACGCCTTGATAAGGTAAATCAGATATTGAATCTCTTTGGCGGCGAAGTAGGTGTTGTGCCAATAACTGAAAGCGATGAGCGATGAAACAGGCTGTTGTATTTTTGTGTGGTATAAAAGCAGGTATCTTGACGGAAGATGAGAACGGCTATACATTTGAGTATGATGCCGGTTATTTGACATCTACCGATGCGGAAGCCGTGAGCCTTACCTTGCCGTTGAGTGATAAGCCTTATCGGGACAAGGTGTTATTCCCGTTTTTCGATGGCTTGATTCCCGAAGGTTGGCTTTTGGATATTGCTGAGAAGAATTGGAAGATTGACACTCGCGACCGTATGTCGTTGCTCATTGCGTGTTGCAAGGATTGTATTGGTGCAGTAGGTGTTGAACCTATAATCAATGAGGAGGAATAGTGTATGACAAAATGTCTGTACTGTTACAAGGAACTGAACGAGGGTGAAAAGGATTTTCACAAGGCGTGCTCAAAGAAAATGTTCGGCACGCCGACTGTTCCCGAATTGCCATATACACGCGAGAACTTGACAGAGCTTGCTAAACAGGTAATCCGTAGTCAAACAACATTGACAGGTGTTCAAGCAAAGTTGTCGCTCGATATAAACAAGGGTGGTAGGAACGAGAGTGACCGTTTCACCATTGTTGGATTGTGGGGACGATATATATTGAAACCGCAAACCGATCGCTTTGCTCATCTGCCCGAATTGGAGGATCTGACTATGCATCTTGCAGGATTGGCAAAGATGCAAGTTGTGCCTCATAGCCTTATCTGTTTTGTCGATGGTGAGTTGTGCTATATAACTCGCCGCATCGACCGTACAGCCAAAGGCGACAAACTCCCAATGGAGGATATGTGCCAACTTACGGAGCGACTGACCGAGCATAAGTACAAAGGCTCGTATGAGCAGATAGCAAAAGCGATACAGCGTTTTTCAGCGGTGCCCAAGCTTGATATGGTAAACTATTGGGAACAAGTGGTTTTCTCATGGGTGACAGGCAATGCCGATATGCACCTGAAAAACTTTTCGCTTTATAGCAAGGAACGTAGGAAATATTTGCTTACCCCTGCATACGATATGCTCTCCACCGCCTTGGTTATGCCCGAAGATACGGAGGAATTGGCGCTGACCCTTAACGGCAAGAAACGCAAAATCAAAAAGGCTGATTTTGTAACCTCAATGCAAGCATCGGGATTGGAGGAGAAAGTTATAAATAACATCTTTGCCAAATTCGCAAAGGCAAAAGAGAAATGGTTTGAGTTTATCGATTTATCTTTCTTGCCCGACAAAATGAAAGAAGGCTTCAAAGAAATCATTGCCGAAAAGCTAAACCTGTTGGCGTAAAACGCAACACTAAATTCATGCGTCGCAGGTCGCTTCGCTTGCTTCATCCCATTCTCAACTCAGACGGTGATACCGGAGAGTTTTCTCGGTGACAGAAATCTGTGAGACAGGCGGTATGCAGAGCCGTCAGATTCTGACTTTACGGCATTCTCCGGGGGCGAGGGTGACGGTGCGGACCTGGTCACCGTGCTTCAGCCGGAGCGTGGCCGTGTCCGGGCGCGTGGATCTGACTGACAGATGCGTGACCCTGCCGTCCCTCCACGAGAAATCCAGTTCGTATCCGCCGCGTACGCGTACGCCGCTCAGCGAGCCTTGCGCCCTCCATGCCTGAGGCAGTGCCGGCAGCAGGATGACCCCGTCCTCAATCGAGGACTGCACCAGCATTTCCAATACTCCGGCGCATCCGCCGAAATTGCCGTCTATCTGGAATGGGGAATGCGCGTCCAGGAGGTTGGGATAGGTGCCTCCGCCCCTCCTCGCATCCTCTCCCTCGTAGCCGTCGGGGGAAATGTAAGTCAGCAGTACCCTGTAGATATGGTATGCCTGCTCGGCATCGCGCAGCCTCGCCTGCAGATTGACGCGCCAGCCGGTACTCCAGCCTGTGGTCTTGTCGCCCTTGATTTCGAGGGTGCGGGCGCATGCGGCAGCGAGTTCGGGCGTCTCGTCCACGGAAATGTGATGTCCGGGATACAGTCCGAAGAGGTGGGACTGGTGACGGTGCTGCCAGTCGGCATCCTCCCAGTCATGATACCATTCCTGCAGATTGCCCCTGCGCCCTATGCGGTAGGGGAGCAGCCGCTCCAAAGTGCTGTCTATGCGCTCTCGCAGTCCGGCGTCTATGCCGAGGACTTCCGCTGCTGCACGCGTATCCATGAGGCATTCGCGGGTGAATGCCAGGTCAGCCGTGCCGCCGTAGAGAGTGGCGGTCGCAGTGCCGGCAGGATTGATGAAATCCGCCTCCGGAGATGTCGCAGGCGAGGTCATCAGCCAGCCGTTCTTCTCGATCAGCCATGCCAGACAGAACTCTGCCGCACCCTTGAGCACAGGATATGCCTCTGCAAGGAAATCCTTGTCCATGGTGAATGCGTAATGCTCCCAGATATGGGTGCTGAGCCAAGCGCTGCCCATGGGCCAGCATGCCCATCTCGGCCGTCCTTTGGCAGGATTGGTCATGGCCCAGATGTCGCTGTTGTGTCCGGAACTCCATCCCTCGTGCACTCCGTAGTAGTTCTCCGCGGAAATCCGTCCGCTTACGGACAGTCTTTTGATGAACTCCAGCAGAGAGTGGTGCAGTTCGCTGAGGTTGGCGGATTCTGCCGGCCAGTAATTCTCCTCGAGGTTGATGTTCATGGTGTAGTTGCTGCGCCAGGGAGCGGTGAGCCGTTCATTCCAGAGGCCCTGCAGGTTGGCAGGGACGCCGGGAGTGCGTGCGGAGGAGATGAGCAGGTATCTGCCGTACTGGAAGTAGAGTTCTTCCAGATCCGGATTGGTCTGCGAGGAGTCTCCGTAATGACGGAGCTGCATGTCCGTGGTGAGTGCCCCGAGTGCCGGGTCAGTCGTACCGAGGTCTATGCTGAGCCTGCCGAAGAGTCCGGTATAGTCCTCCTCGTGCGCCTCCTTGAGTGCCCTGTACCCCTTGGCTGCGGCTCTGTCGATGCGTCTGCGCACATCGGTCGTGTAGTCGCGTCCGTTCTTGACGGGGTCGTTGTGCGGTCCGTTGAAACTCGTGACATTGCTGACGAGCAGGGTGACTGCCGTACAGCCGGAGAGCCGCAGCATCCCGTTTTCTGCCGTAATCTCACCGTTGTCGGGCAATACCTTGACTATAGTCCTGAAATGGATGCCCCTGTCCGGGTCGTAGAGGAATGCTTCCGGCTTGCCATCGAGCACCTCGTCATATCCGTACGCAGTATATCCGGTGACTGTGAGTTCGTCTCCCTGTGCGATGGTCTTGTGTGGCTGCGCGCATTCGTATCTCAATGAGGTATTGATACTTGCGCCCTCTGCGGCGGTCAGTCGGATGACGATGACTGAGTCCGGAGCGCTTGCAAAATATTCCCTGGAGAATGTCCCTTCCGCCGTGCGGAAACTGTCGGCTGCCAATGCTCTGGAAATGTCGAGACTGCGGCTGTAATCCGAATATCCTTCTCCCTCCGGGAGAATGCTGTCGAGGTACAGAGTGCCGAGAGGCTGATAGTACTGGCTGTTGTGCCCCTCTACCTGCATGTTGGCATTCTGTGCGCCCACATAGTCTTCGGCGTCGAGGCAGGCACGCACTTCCGGCAGATGTCTGTACGCGTCGGGCGTATACGGCGCGCCCTCCGGCTCTCCTGTCCATAATGTAATGTCGTTGAGGGAGATCCTGTCGCTCTCCACACCTCCGTAGACTATGGCACCGAGTGTGCCGTTGCCTATGACGAGGCTCTCCTCGAAATACCCGGCAGGGCTGTCGTAGCGGAGCGTGAGCACGTTGTCTTCGCGGCTTTCCGAACATGAGACGAAACAGCATGTCGCGGCAGCGCATGCCGTCAGAAATCTTGCAATGGTATCCATATCTTCTCAAAATTACATAACAATTCCCTAAAACGGAAATGGCAATGTAAAAAGACGGCCCTCCGTCCTGGAGAGCCGTCTCTGTCATCTGTAGGATATTTTAGAATCCGGGATTCTGTACGCCGTCGAGTTTGGGGTTGGCCTCCATTTCCTCCTGGGGGAAGGGGA
>CAZKRZ010000121.1:0-4933 GCA_964555325.1 uncultured Muribaculaceae bacterium | reverse complement strand
GCGGAGGCGGCGGACTGGCCGGCGAGGAGGCCGGTGGAGAATGCGGTCTGCAGGTTGTAGCCGCCGGTGTCGCTGTCTATATCGAGGACTTCCCCACTGAAATACAGCCCCTTGCAGACTCGGGACTCCATTGTCTTGGGCAGGACCGCCGCCGTGGAAACGCCTCCTGCCGTGACGACACAGCGTTCATAACCCACATATCCTGCTATCTCCATACGCCAGGACTTCAAGGCCTTGGCTATATCCACCAGATTGACCCACACCTTGGTCTGTGTACGCCCCTGTGCTCTATCGTAATCACTTCCGGATGACAGGCAAGGAAGCCGGGGATCAGTTCACGCGGCAGCAGTTTGCCGAGCAGGACACGGCAGCGTTCCTTTTCGCGCAGTCTGTTGCTGCGAGGGTCATGACATATCTCATCCCACAGCGCCTTGATGCGTGTCACAAGTTCCGTCATGGACACTGCCGGCTTGAGATCCAGCACCAACGCCACTTTGGAGCCGTTAATCAGGGATTTGACCGCCTTGCGGCTGAGCTGGAATCCTATACCCCCCTCTACTCCTCCATCCGTAAAATCGATGTCTCCCATACCGCTGTCTGCGACATTGCCCTGCACCATGAGAGTCGCCGCGACATTCTTTAACTGAATGCCGCAGAGCATATTGCCCGTCTCCGACATAGGCGTGGAGCGGTCTATATGAAAACGCCCGTCGACAGACACGACCGGATCCGCCTTGTACCCCACCGGCACCAACGCAGTCAGGGACGGGAAGCACGGCACAATCTCATGCCCTGTCTCTTCCGCCCACCTATATCCGTCTCCCGTAGAGCCGGTCGTAGGATAACTCAGCCCTCCGGTAGCAATGATGAGTTTGTCGCATGCGTATTTGCGGCCGTCAGCGCACTCCAATGCAAATCCTCCGATCTTGCATTCTATCCCCGTCACCTCGCACTCCGTTTCTATCTTGACACCGAGCGACAAACAGGCATTAATCAGAGTATCAACCACATCCGACGCATGATAAGACTCCGGGAACGCCCTATCCCCCCTCTCTACGCACGAATGCATTCCGTATTCTTCAAAGAATGCGATAGTCTTCTCCGGAGTCAGATTGTAGAATGCCGGTTTGACAAAATCGCATTTGGAGCGTATGTGCCCCGAAAACTCGTTCCACTGCTTGAGGTTGGTGAAATTGCAGCGCCCTTTGCCGGTAATCATGATCTTCCGCGCCGGACGAGGCATCTTCTCCAGTACTGTCACCTGCGCAACGATTTCACGCTCGACAATCCTCTTGGCAGCCCCATACGCCGCCATCAGGCCGGACGCTCCGCCACCTATTATTATAATGTCACTCTTCATCTCTTGTCATCTGTTTGCCCGGCAGCACCGGGCAGAATAAATACGCCTTACGCCTTGTACGAAGCCGCAATCGCCTGCGCACAGCGAATGCCGTCAATTGCACTGGAAACAATGCCTCCGGAATATCCTGCCCCCTCTCCGCAAGGATACAGTCCTCTCCAGCCGGGAGCCTGCAAGGTCTCCGGATCACGGACAATGCGTACCGGAGATGAGGTCCGCGACTCCACACCGAGCAGAAGCGCGTCATTGGTATAATACCCGTGCATCTTCCTGTCTACCAGCGGAAACACCTTCCTCAAACGGCTGCTTACCATCGGAGGCAGCAATTCATGCAGCGGAGCCGACACCACTCCAGGGAAATACGAACTGCGCGGCAGATCCTTGGACACCACCCCGCGGCAGAAATCCTTCATCCTCTGCGCCGGCGCGGCAAGCGGATTACGCGCTCCGACACTCTGCGTATACGAATACATGCGGCGCTCGACATCGCGCTGGAAATTCATCAGCGAGAACACGCCGTCAGCCTTATATTCCTCCGGGACATCCTCCGGCTCGATACTGACCACGATACCGGCATTCGCCCACTTGGAGTTGCGCCTCGAGTTGGACATGCCGTTGAGCACGACAGTCTCATCCTCGGTAGAAGACGGCACTAACAGGCCTCCGGGGCACATGCAGAACGAGAATACTCCCCGTCCCTCGACCTGTTCGACAAACGAATATTCTGCCGCAGGCATCTCATTCCAGGTCTTACCGTGATAGCGCAGACGATTGACAAGACTCTGCGGATGTTCCGCCCTCACGCCGAGAGCAAAACCCTTTGCCTGGAGTTCAAGTCCCTTGCCTGCAAGCATTTCATATACATCTCTTGCAGAATGGCCTGTGGCCAGAATGACATTCAGAGCCGTGAACTCCCTGCCGTCAGACGCACTCAGACGCAAAGAGCCGTCCTCGAGCCTGACAATATCCGATACCCGCGTATCGAAATGATACTCCCCTCCATGCTCCACAATGCACTTGCGGATATTCTCCACAATGCCCGGAAGCCTGTCCGAACCTATGTGCGGATGGGCATCTATAAGTATATCGCTATCAGCGCCGTGCATGACGAGCTGATGGAGCACTTCCCTATTGTCCCCCCTCTTGGAAGAACGCGTATACAATTTGCCGTCGGAGAATGCCCCTGCTCCGCCCTCGCCATAGCAATAATTGGAGTCCGGATTGACAGCACCGGTCTTGGACAGGATGGCCATATCGGTCTTGCGCGCATGCACATCCTTGCCCCTCTCCAGCACAATCGGGCGCAGTCCGTCCATAATCAGACGCAGGGCGGCAAACATGCCTGCAGGCCCGGCACCTACCACAATGACGGCAGGCGCATCATGCACATCCTTGTATTCAGGCAGCACATACGGTTCCGGAGACTCTCCGGGCGCGTAAGCCTCCACATTCCAACGCCAGACGACATCTTTGCGGGCATCCAGCGAACGACGCACGACAGTGCACTGCACCTCCGCCTTGGACGGCAGCCCCATACGCTTGCGGGCCTCGGCGTACAACTGTTCCTCCGACAACACCGTCCCCACAGGGACAACCATTTCAAACTGCCTCATACTCTCTTGAATCTTATTGTATTACGATACACTCCGCCATCAGAAATCGGCGGCTCGCGACACTGGAGCGACATCCATTGCGGCACGCTCCCCTGCCTGATAATGGAAATACCCGGCGATGGCTATCATCGCGGCATTGTCTGTAGTGAATTTAAACTCGGGCAGATAAGTCTCCCAGCCGTGACGGCGTCCTTCCTCTTCCACCCTCGCACGCAATTCGCTGTTGGCAGAGACGCCTCCGCCTATGGTAACCTCGCGTATGCCGGTCTGCTTAGCGGCCTTTACAAGTTTATCCATCAGTATGTCTATCAGCGTCTTCTGGAACGATGCGCAAATGTCTTCCTTGTTATTCTCTATGAAATGCGGATCCTTTGCCATCTCATCCCTCACGAAATACAGCAGCGATGTCTTGACTCCGCTGAAACTGTAGTCCAGTCCCGGGATATGCGGCTTGGCAAAATGGAAACGCTTGGGATCTCCCTGCTTGGCAAGACGGTCGATGACAGGCCCTCCGGGATACCCGAGCCCCATCATCTTGGAACATTTGTCGAAAGCCTCGCCCACTGCATCGTCTATGGTCTGTCCGAGGATTTCGAACTTCAACGGGCTGTCCACCCTGACTATCTGGGAGTTACCTCCAGACACCAGGAGGCAGAGATAAGGGAAATGCGGCTCTCTCACAGGCTTGTCGTGCTGCCGTATGAAACTGGCGAGCAGATGTCCCTGCAGATGATTGACCATCACCATGGGAATGTCGAGGGAGAGGGACAACGCCTTTGCGAACGAAGTGCCGACGAGCAGCGAACCGAGCAGACCCGGACCTCTTGTGAATGCTATCGCCGTCAGCTCCGACCTGTCCACGCCGGCCCTGGCAAGAGCCTCGCTGACGGTAGGCACTATATTCAATTCATGCGCGCGCGAGGCGAGTTCGGGGACCACCCCGCCGTATGCCTTGTGAACGTCCTGGCTTGCAATCACATTGGACAGGAGATACCCGTCCTTGATGACAGCGGCAGAAGTGTCGTCGCAAGAAGATTCTATTCCCAGTATAATGTCCGCCATAATGCCTCCAATATCTATAAATAAAATGTAAATATACACCTCTCCGCTATGATTTGCAAACGCCGGAGAGCGGCATTCCGGGAATGCCCCGCGCCCCTATTCCGCGCTGTCGGACAGGATGTCTTCGAGAAACTCGCAGGCGTCTGCCACACAGTCGGGACAGTCACGCACCACCTTGCCGGTGTCGATACCCTTGAGGGAGCGGCAGTCCGTAGCCCCGTTGCGTTCGCGGAAGCGTTCCATGATGGTCTTCATGCGTGCTCGTGAGAGATTGCGGTCCTTGGTCACCATGCCAAGCACCATGCCAGCACCGACAATGGCACCGCAGGTCCCATGCATATTGCCCATACCTGTACCGAATGCCCCGGCGATATCGAACGCCGTCCGTTCATCCATTCCTGCAATATCACAATAGGTACAAGTGACGGCCTGGGCGCAATTATGCGAGTTGCAGCGTTTCTTTTCGGCCGCAATGTCTTTGCGAGTATCCATAATGACAATAAAATGAGGGAATAATGCGCGTTTGCAGAGAAAAAAGTTGAGATACCAGGACTCGAACCTGGACTGGGGGAACCAAAATCCCATGTGCTACCATTACACCATACCTCAATTCCAGACTGCAAATATAACTAAAAAAATAATCACCCAAAAACAGAGCCCTCCCAACGGAAAATATACAGCGCAGGAAAGAAGTCCGGAATATGCGTCATTATTTTTCGTGCCCGTGCACGGAAATCAAAAGAATATTCCTAAATTTGAAGTCGAATCACTCAGTGATTGGACCGAAGACAATTGTTAAAACATTATAAATCATGGCAAATCCATTCTCACTCGAAGGAAAGAACGCCTGGATTACAGGCGCATCCTACGGCATCGGCTTCAACATCGCAAAGGCGTT
>CAZKRZ010000120.1:0-4935 GCA_964555325.1 uncultured Muribaculaceae bacterium | reverse complement strand
CGAGATGATGTTCGTCGCCGGAGCAGAGGAAAGGTGCCTCACCTGCGAGCTCCCTACATACGTAACTCTCCAGGTCACATACGCAGAGCCTGCCGTCAAGGGCAACACTGCAAGCACAAGTGCCCTCAAGGAGGTTACACTCGAGACCGGTGCCAAGATTATGGTCCCCCTGTTCATCAACCAGGACGACACCATCACCGTCAACACAGACGATCGCAGCTACGGCCAGAGGGTCTAATTCCCGAACGCCTGACGCGATTACAATAAAGGAGCGGCTTCCGAGACTTCGGGGCCGCTCCTTTTCTAACCAACCTTAAACTTATTACTAACTCGACGCTACTATTGCAATGCGCGTGCCAAACTATTGTATGGTATTTATGCGAATCTGTTGAATCTTGTATTTATCCCCTGTCAGACAGACGAAAAGAGTCACCATATAAGTCTCGCCGCCGGCATTCAGAGTACCTAAAGCATATTTGGCATTGCCGTTGCTCGCCGTATGGGTAATATCGAATGACCTGGGATTGTGCTTGGAAAAGAATGTCTTGACTATCTGCGTGGCCTGCTTGCGGCTGGAGTCATTGGTTGTAGAACTGACCGTGACTTCGAGATTGTCCGCAAACCAATTGGAAAGGCTGTCCGCATCGCCTTGTGATATGTATTTGGCAATGGGGATAAAGACATCGTATCCGTTCTGCGCCCCGACTTTCAGCGGCAACAGCATCAATGAAGATGCCAGCAGCAGTATTTCAGCGAATCTGACCATAACATGGACGTGCTTTGCAAAATTCAAGCCACATACCTATATTTGCTATCGTGCACGGATTTACAATGAGCGCAAACAACTTACATAGATTCAAGCGGCTCACTATCTGGCTGCTGCTCATAGCAACAGCCGTACTGCTCTTTGCCGGTATTAGAGCCAACAGCCATGTCCGCAGCACCGAAAAGGCTGCCGCCGAGATGGAGAGGGCTCTCGAAAAGAGAATGCAACTGCTCCAGACATTCATGGACAAGGCCATGGAGAATGATCGGGCATGGATGCAACTGAAAGGTCTGCCGGACGACATGGTCGTATACAAATACATCGACGACACGCTCCGCTGCTGGAACAACCAGTTTACCATAATCAACGACAACATTGCCGACAGGATGAGAATCCAGGCAATCGTCAGTTCACCCGGCATCATATCGTCACCGCTCGCGAGAGCCACAGACACGCCTGTACTGATGGACATGGGCTCCAAATGGTACATAGTCAAGTCATCCACCTCCGGAGACACGCGCATAATAGGAGGTGTCATAATAGTGAATGACATCAGCGGTTCCGGGTTCGGAAACACCAACCCACGCCTGCATCTGGACGGAGGATTCAGAGTGCAGCCTCTGGACCGCGCCGGAGGCATACCGGTATCCATAGACGGCACGGAGGTATTCAAAATCTATCTCGACAATAATATAGAGCCCACCGGCAGCATGATGTATCTGTTCTGGGGGGCTTTGATGTGCCTGCTCATCGCCGTGGTGATGATGACCGACATCAGGCGGAGCATGACGCAGTACCTCATATCATGTGCGGTGATTGCATTGGCCGCGACAGCCATGTATATAGCCGGCGGCGTGCTCCCTCCCAACGAGCAGAGGATATTCTCCCCGTCTCTGTACGCGGACGGGCGTTTTTTCTATTCGCTCGGCGCATTGGTCATCGTAGACCTCGCCGTCACGGCATTCTGCATTTGCACATATCTGTCGAGAAGGGCGTTGCTCAAATGGCTGCATAGGCGCGGCAAGGCAGTGACTGCCATTGCAGGTACAGCGCTGATACTGTTTACCGCCGCCATTCCGGGACTCGCGCTATATGAAATCCGGAGCGTCACGCTCAACTCCGGCATCACCTTGGAGGCGTACAAGTTGCCTGGACTGGATGCGAGTTCCGCCATAGTGATAATGTCTGTACTCTCGATACTGCTGATGGTCCCGCTGATGGTGCAGATATTCAGGCCATGGATATACCGCCGATGCCGCTACGACATGCTCTCGGAGGGAATGGCCGTGGCGACGGCAGTGTGCATAGCCGTATTCCTCGTCGTGAGTTCCGGGACATGGGGATTCAGGAAAGAGGAGTCCCGGCAGGCATTGTGGGCCAACAGAATATCCATGACCAGGGATGTGATGCTGGAGGTCCAGCTCCGCAATTCGGAAAATGCGATAGCGAATGACGGCGTGATAGCGGCGCTCTCCGCAATGGATAACTCCGCCACCCTCATCCTCAACAGGATTACCGAGAACTATCTGTGGCGCGGCAGCCAGGCGTACAACATGCAGGTGTATGTGATGCGTGACAACAGGCAGACAGCTGAGGGAGTCGCATTATTCCGCAGCAAGATGGAGAACGGCCAGCCTATAGCCGACAATTCCAAATTTCTGTATTCCACGGCAGCCAACGGCAGTGCCGTGTACTCCGGCATATTCATGTATTATGTGCCCGGCAGCGGTGTGTCCCGTATCCTGTTGGAAGTCACACCGAGGAGCAACAGGTCCAACAGAGGCTACGCCGAACTGCTCGGGATGTCGTCCCCGGGGCGCGTGGCAATACCTCCCATGTATTCGTCCGCAAGGTATTCCGGCAGGGACCTGGTCTCGTACAACGGCAATTACGCCTACCCCACCCACCTCAACGACAGGCTTTATGGAGTGATGCACGATCCGGACATCTGCCATTATGTGGAGGACGGATACACCCATTTTGTAAACCATGTGGACACGGACAGCGTCATAGTCATCACGAGACCTAAGGTAGACAGTTTCATATACATACTGTCGGTGCTCTTCCTGTCGGTATTCATATATATAATACTCAAGCTGTTCTCCTTGATCAGGAGGCGGCCCGAGATGCCGGCGGTGTCGCACAACTATTACAAGAACAGGGCTATGTTCGTTCTGGTGACCTCGCTTATGGCCACACTATTTATAATGACCTTGGTCAGTGTCGCATTCGTATATCAGCGCAACAGTTCCAATCTCGACGCGATGATGTCGGGAAAGGTCACTTCGCTGCAGGGACTGCTGCAGGAGGAATGCGGACTGGCGAGATCGACCGAGGACCTCGACAGCCCGGAGTTCCTGGCGGTGATGAGGATAGCCGGAGAGGTGTCCAAGACGGATGTCTCCCTGTTTACGACCGATGGCAAGGTCTTCAAGTCCACGATACCTGTGGTGTACGAGAGGATGATGCTCGGCAGCAGGCTCAACCAGAAAGCATTCGAGGACATCATATACAACCACAAGAGGTACAGCATCTTGAGGGAGAAGATAGGAGACAGGCATTTCTACGTCATGTACGCTCCGGTGTTCAACCGCGACGGCAAGATGCTCGCCATATTGAGCGCCCCGTATGTAGAGGAGAGTTCGGATTTCCGCTCACGCGCGGTCATACATATCATCACCATTGTCACGGTGTTCCTGATACTGCTGATAGTGGCACGCGTGGCTATCGGCTCTATCTTTGACAAGATATTCCGGCCTCTCGTGAGGATAGGTGACAAGATGAGTTCCGCCGACATCGACAAACTCGAGTATATCGAGTACGACAGGGATGACGAGGTGTCCTCGCTGGTCAAGTCCTACAACCGCATGGTGCACGACCTGACGGAGAGCTCGCAGAAGCTCGCGCAGGCGGAGCGCGACAGGGCGTGGAGCGCCATGGCCCGTCAGGTCGCGCATGAGATCAAGAACCCTCTGACGCCCATGAAGTTGCAGCTGCAGAGAATCATCCGCCTCAAACAGCGCAACGATCCGGCATGGCAGACCCGTTTCGATGAATGCAGCCAGATTATCCTCGACCACATAGACATACTCACGGATACCGCCAATGAGTTCTCGACCTTTGCGAAACTCTATTCGGAGGAGCCCACGGTGATAGATATAGACGCCCTGCTCAAGGACGAAATCGCGATGTTTGACAACAGGGACGACATCAAATTCCTGTATATGGGACTGGACGGAGCATTGGTATCCGGACCGAAACCCCAGCTTACACGCGTATTCGTCAACATGATTACCAATGCCGTGCAGGCTGTGGATATGCGCAGACAGGCAGAAAAAGAATCAGGGCGCGAACCCGAACCCGGCCGTGTGAGCGTCTCGCTCCGCAGGTCTTCGTCGCACCCTGACTGCTATGATATTGTAGTGGAAGACAGCGGTAACGGAGTCTCCGAGGAGAACAGAAGCAAACTGTTCACGCCAAACTTTACCACCAAGAGCGGAGGTACAGGACTGGGACTCGCCATCTGCCACAGCATCTTGGAGAAATGCAATGCAAGCATTTGCTACTCCCGTTCGTTCCTGCTCGGGGGAGCCTGCTTTACAGTTACTTACCCCGAGACAGGATCCGAATCAACTACTTGACACCCCTTACCCGGTAACCGTAATGAGAGCCTAATGAGCCAAAATGGCATTTAGGAGTATAGCCTGCACGGACATTATCGATGACCAGATACCGGCAGACTCCATTGACATGGTACGGGCTCCGGTCTGCTCCCAGCAAAGTAATATAATCCGCACCAAACGCATATTGGTCCGTCTGGTATTCTGCACAAGGGATGAATATCGAATTGCCGGTCTTGCGACCTGTAATCCTGACACCCAACACTCCATTCAGTGTCTCCCCGACCATGACTGTATTGCTTGTGTCCACAAGTTCACTGAGTTCTGCAATCAGAGGCATCCTAAACTCTCCGGATGTAGCGACATAAGCGGCATCGTCCTCCGGATCCAATACCAGTTTATTGTCCACTTTGTACGCATATTCGGACTTGGATGTATATTTGGTATACTTGCTCGCGTCGTAGTCGTACCACTTATAAGTCTTGATAGAGAAATTGGTCTTGGACCGGGTCTCTCCCCATGAGAAAAGAGAGCCTTTCTCAGTGAGGG
>CAZKRZ010000119.1:0-4939 GCA_964555325.1 uncultured Muribaculaceae bacterium | reverse complement strand
AATGGCTCGGATTCCAATGGGAAAAGGAATGCTACGCATCCGACTATTTTGAGCAGCTGTACGAATGGGCGGAAGAGCTCATCAAAAAAGGTCTCGCCTATGTGGATGACCAGACCCAGGAGGAAATCTCCGCAGGACGCGGCACTGTAGACCGCCCCGGCACAGAGAGCCCCTGGCGCAACCGCAGCGTGGAAGAGAATCTCAAGCTGTTTAGGGAGATGCGCGCCGGCGTATATGCGGACGGGGAGAAAGTGCTCCGCGCCAAGATCGACATGGCGAGCCCGAACATGATGTTCCGCGACCCTCTGCTCTACCGCATCAAGCATGCCCACCACCACCGTACGGGCAACGAATGGTGCATCTACCCGATGTACGATTTCACCCACGGACAGTGCGACTCCATCGAGCAGATCACCCACTCGATATGCACCCTGGAATTTGACGTGCACAGGCCTCTCTACGACTGGTTCATCAATACCCTCGGCATTTTCCCGAGCCACCAGTACGAGTTTGCAAGGCTCAATCTCACATACACGCTCATGAGCAAGCGCAAACTGCTCGAACTCGTACAGAAAGGCATAGTATCCGGCTGGGACGACCCCCGTATGCCGACACTCTGCGGAGTACGCCGCAGAGGATACACGCCCGAGGCCCTCAAGACATTCTGCGAAAAGATTGGCGTCACCAAGCACGACCAGCTGATTGACATACAGTTGTTGGAATGGTGCGTACGCCAGGACCTCAACGCGAGATCCAACAGATACATGGTCGTATCCGACGATCCTATCAAGATCACACTCACCAACTGGCCCGAGGGACAGGTCGAATGGTACGACTGCCCTCTCAACCCGGCAGAGCCGGAGGGCGCATCCCGCAAGGTACCGTTCACGGGAGAACTGCTCATCGACAGAGGTGATTTCATGGAGGACGCACCGCACAAGTACTTCCGCCTCAAACCCGGAGGGGAAGTGCGCCTCAAATACACCTACATCATCAAATGCGAGGAGGTCATCAAGGATGCGGACGGCAAGGTAGTCGAACTCAAGTGCAGTTACGACCCGAGCACACGCCCCGGATCGGGAGAATGGAGAAGTGTCAAGGGCACTATACACTGGGTATCCACCGCGCACATGCGCGAAATCGAGATCCGCAACTACGACAGGCTCTTCACTCTCGCTGACATGAGCCAAGTGCCAGAGGACAAGGACTACAAGGACTTCCTCAACCCCGACTCCCTCGTCACTGTCAAGGGCTACGCAGAGCCTGCGCTTGCAGAAGACGCCAGCGGCATAGCAGTACAGTTTGAGCGTGTCGGCTATTACGTCAAGGACGCAGAAAGCAAGGGCGACCATCTCATATTCAACAAGACAACCGCCCTCAAAGACTCTTTCAAATTCTAAAAGAAAATCCCCTGCAGTCGCAGGGGATTTTTTTATTTTCCGCTCACAGTAAGCACTCCCACGTCGTCTCCCCAGCAGCCATCCTGCACAATGGTGACAGGCTGGGATTCTTTGTTCATCACGACTGTCGGCTCGTCAAGGAAGGTATGGCTGTGCCCTCCTACGACAAAGTCCACACCGCAAGACTGGGCAGCGAATGCGCAATCTGCCTCATATCCCATGTGGCTGAGCACTATTACGATGTCACAGCCTTTGTCATTCCGCAGGCACTGCGCCCAACGGTTAGCCGTGCCTATCTCGTCTTCCACACGGGGAATACGGTCCGAAATCGCCCTGGATACCACTGTGGATATATCGCAGAGCATACCTATGATACCTATCCTATAGCCGGCTTTCTCGATGACCACGCTCGGGGTCACCTTGGAGCCTCCCGGGAATTGCGAGAAATCGTAATTGGCACATACCACCGGACATTCTATCTTGGCAAGACGGTCCATCAGATTCTCAATGCCGTTGTCAAACTCATGGTTGCCGAGGGTGATGCAGTCATAGCGGAGAGCATTGACCATATCGACCTCAAGTTGTCCGCCCAGCACATTATAATAGGAAGTACCCTGATTGAAGTCTCCGGCATGCAGCAGCAGGACATTCTCCTCCCCCGCGGCGGCACGCACGCTGTCTATTACAGCGGCCCTCTCGATCACGCCGCAACGCCCGTCACGGAGCGGGTCCAGATGGCTGTGAGTATCATTGACATGCAGTATCACCAGGTCCTGTGACTTGCCGGCGCACGCACACATGGCCAGCAAGGTACCGGCCAACAATATATAACGCAGTATGGTATTTTTCATATCGTCCGTGACTATTTGATTATGACGCGTCCGTCAGTACTATATTCCAGGGACTTACCCTCCTCGCGCAGCCTTGCGAGATGATCCATGAACGCCTCTCTCACAAGCACATCCGTGCGTACCAGGCTCAAGGCATTGCGCGCCACGCTGATACCATCACCGCCGTCCAGCAGGAAATCTATGGTCGCAACCCCGTAGACCTTGTTATCATCGAGAGGAGCACCGTCTATGACGACGGACTCCAACTGTCCCCCATCCACGACTATACGCGCACCGCCTATGACCTGGACCTTGTGTGCGGCCATTTCGGAGAAGAGCCGCCTGAGATCCCGTCCGCGGACTTCGAGATAGCATATATAATTGGTAAACGGGAGCATGGACACGACATCGTCCATGAGAATGTCCCCTTTGAAGAGGTCCACGCGTATACCGCCAAAATTCATGATACCGACATCCACCTTGCGCCCGGTCGTGGAGGCCGCCTCGGTCATCACGCAATCCACTATGAGATTGGACAATGCGCTCTCGGGGGCTTTCTTGACCAGATCCATGGAGGCATGGCCGACGACAGCCTTCATCTCCGCCATTGCCGGCTGGACTGCCAGCATGCGTTCTGCAACCAGAGGCGTACAGCCTCCACGGAACTGCCTGCCGTTGGGGGCATAATAGACTCCTTTCTCAACCGTGCCGATTTTTTCACGCACATCGGAGACACTCGGCACGCCGACTCCCGTACGGCTAGCATCAACCTTGATCTTATGCCACTGACATATGACGCTCTGCGCCATGCAAGGCAGCGAGGCAGCGGCAAACAACAACACTAACAGTTTTTTCATCATTACATCTTCAGCCACTTGAACAACTCTTTCCAGCCGGCCTTGGTGCCGAACTGCAATATGCCCGCCCTATAAATCTTGGCAGAGCCCCATGCACAGACCACGAATGTACCCACAAGCAACACCAGCGAGAGTATCACCTGCCATGCAGGAACTCCGAACGGCAGACGCGCCAGCATCACTATGGGAGAAGTGAACGGGAACAGCGAAGTCCAGAACACGAGTTGGCTGTCGGGAGCCTTGAATGCATACAGGGCAATAAAGAAGCCTATGAGCAAAGGAATAGTGATAGGAAGCTGCAGCTGCTGCGAATCCGCCTCATTCTCGACTGCCGAACCGATAGCGGCGAACATCGAGGCATAGAGCAGATAGCCGAATATGAAGAAGAGCACAAAGCAGACCAGAATCTCGCCTACATGCATATTCGCAATGGTCGAGAATATCACATTCGCTTCCGAAGAAGCGGCATCCGCCACAATGGCATTCATGTCCAGAGAGCCGGGAATCTCAGTTGCCGAGCCGGCGACAGCCGTCATATCGGCACCTCCCATCATGGCGCTCATCTTGTCCTGTCCCAGGACAAGGCCGGACACACCGAGAATGCCCAGCACCAGCAGTATCCACAGAACAAACTGGGTCAGCGCGACAAGTGCGATACCGATAATCTTGCCGAACATCAGATCCACAGCCTTGACCGAGGAGATGAGGACCTCCACGACACGGCTGGACTTCTCTTCGATCACGCTGGACATCACCATGCCGGAGAACATCGCGACGAACATATAGATAGCCATGCCGAGCAGCATCGATATTGCCATGAATATGCCGGACTCGGTAATGGTCTCCTTGCCCTCGCCGTCCAGAGTGATGGTAGTCAGGCGCACGTCAGACTTGATGCTGCGCATGATTTCCTCCAGATTGTCAATATTATACCTCTCTATCCTGTATGCCTCCACGGCGTCATTGATACGGGAGGACATGGCCTCGCTCATATCGAGTCCCATAGGCTTGGAGGAATAGGTCTCGGTGGTCAGGGATCTGCTCACGGTATCTATCGCCGACACATTGAGGACGACATCGCAGTCGGCACCTATCAGCGCCTTGGCCTTGTCAAGCCCTATGTCGGTACGGTCCACATAGGTAATGACATCCGTATTCTCCAGATACGGGAGCACTATGCCGGAATTGTCCACAACCGACACTGTCTTTGCAGCCTCCTTGGCCTTGACCATCAGTATAGACGGCAGGACGCACATGGCGGCAAACAGCACCGGCACGATGAATGTAATGACGAGGAATGACTTTTTCTTGACGCGGTTGAGATACTCCCTGCGTATGACGATGCCTATTGTACGTGTATTCATGGCTATTTCTCCCCTTCTTTGACCAGATTGATGAATATGTCATTCATACGGGGCATGAGTTCCTTGTACGAATTGACCGTAACTCCTTCGGATGATATATAGCGGGCAAGCGTAGGGCAGCCGTCCGTCTCCGCAGGGAGCACTTCGGCGTGCCTGCCGCTCGCGTCCGTATAGACGAGTTCAACATTGTTGTTGCCGTAACGGCGGCGTATGTCATCGACGCCTCCGGAGAGCACGACATGGGACTTGTTGATGAGCGCGATATTGTCGCAAAGTTCCTCCACCGACTCCATATTGTGAGTGGAAAGCACGATTGTCGCACCTTCGTCACGCAGACGCAGGATCTCCTGCCGGATAATCTCTGCATTGACTGGGTCAAATCCGGAGAAAGGCTCGTCCAATATGAGCAGGGACGGCCTGTGCACCACTGTCGTGATGAACTGCACCTTCTGCGCCATACCCTTGGAGAGTTCGGAGACCTTTTTGCG
>CAZKRZ010000118.1:0-5089 GCA_964555325.1 uncultured Muribaculaceae bacterium | reverse complement strand
TAGGTCCCTCCGCGGGTCATCACCTCATCAGGAATGAGTAATGGCTCGTGTTTTTGAGCGCGATGCAGGTACCTCTTGCCACAGCCCTCAACGGATCCTCGGATACGTGGAACGGGATATTGACTTTCTCGGTGAATCTCTGCGCTATACCACGGAGCAACGCACCGCCTCCGGAGAGGAATATGCCGTCCTCCACGATGTCGGAATACAATTCGGGAGGGGTCATCTCGAGCACATGCAGGATAGAGGCCTCGATCTTGGCGATGGACTTGTCCAGGCAGTGTGCAATCTCCTGATATGTGATGGTGGCATCCACAGGATGTGCCGTCATGAGGTTGGGGCCTCTTACAATCATGGGCTCCGGTTCGTCCTCAAGGTTGGGAATGACTGCTCCGACCTTGATCTTGACCTGCTCTGCCGTAATCTCTCCGACCTTGATGTTGTGCTGCTGGCGCAGATAGTCCTTGATGTCTCCGGTGAATACGTCTCCGGCTACACGGATGCTCTCCTGCTGCACTATGCCTCCGAGGGAGATGACGGCTATTTCCGTAGTACCGCCGCCGATGTCCACGACCATGTGGCCGCGCGGAGCTTCCACGTCAAGGCCGATACCCAAGGCTGCAGCCATAGGCTCATAAATCAAAAACACATCCCTTGCTCCTGCATGCTCGCTGGAGTCGCGGACGGCTCGTATCTCCACTTCCGTACTGCCGGAAGGAATGCCTATGACTACCTTGAGATTGGGTGTGAATATCGAAGACTTCTTTTCGACCTGTCTTATGAATCCCCTTATCATCATTTCCGCAGCCTGGAAGTCGGCGATGACGCCGTCTCGGAGCGGCCTTACGGTCTTGACACCTGGGTTGGTCCTTTCGTGCATGAGCTTGGCTTTCTTACCGAGCGCTATGCACTTCTCAGTCCTGTTGTCGATAGCAACGATACTGGGCTCGTCCAGCACTATCTGGTCGTGCTGGAAAATGACCGTGTTCGCGGTACCCAGATCGATGGCGAGTTCTTTGTTGAGAAATGAAAATGCCATTGTTAAGATTACACTTTTAGAGGGGTTAACACTAAAGTATGTAAAAGTACGAAAAAAACTTAAATTTGCCTAAATAAAACAAGCAGCGGATGTTGAAAACTTTATATGCCGTAATAATGGCGGCCGGGAGCGGCTCCAGGATGGGGGCGGACCAGCCGAAACAATTTATCCGTCTGGAGGACAAGCCTATCCTGCGCATGACCATAGAGAAATTCGTTTCTGCCGTGCCGGATGTGAGGATTATCACCGTCCTGCCGCAGGATTACATACCATATTGGCGCGAATACTGCGCGGTCTCCAACTTCTCTTGCCGCCAGACACTTGTGGCGGGAGGCATAACGCGTTTCCATAGTGTACGTAACGCCCTCGAGCGTGTGCCGGAGGGCGTTACAGTAGCCATCCATGACGGAGTGAGACCCTTTGTGCCTGAGGATCTTATCTGCGAGATGAGAAATCGTATGGAGACATGCCCTGCTCTGATTCCTGTAATGCCATGCGTGGACACTATGGTGCGCCTGGAGGGAGGGCTGGACTCTAGAGGAACGCCCCTTGACAGGACAGGGGTCTATGCCGTACAGACACCCCAGATGTTCCGTTCCGAAGAGATCAAGCAGGCATATTCGGGTGCCTACGACACTTCATTTACAGATGATTCCGCAGTGGCACGCCGTTTCGGCATTCCACTGTCATATATAGAAGGAGACAGGAGCAATATCAAACTCACCACGCCGCACGATCTGGCGTTGGCGCGTGCTCTTATTTCGATTTCCGGTCGGTGATTTCGTACTGGGACTCCTCGTCCCTCACCCATACCTGGCGTTCGAATGCCTGGTTGAGCGAAATCATGGTGTCCGTCGACTGGATGTAGGGGATTTTCTGCAACGATGTGGTGATGATCTCCATCAGGTGATCGTTGTTGAATCCGTACACCTTGAGCAAGAGGGACGCCTTACCTGTAACGAAATGACATTCCACGACTTCGGGGACCTGTTCGATAGCGTCGAGCACTTCTCCGAGTTTGTCTTTTTCCGTCACCACGACGCTGATGAATGCGCATACATTCAGACCGAGCGTCTGGGGCTTGACGATGAGGCGCGAGCCGGTGATGATGCCGGCGTCTTCGAGTTTCTTGACTCGCTGGTGGATGGCTGCGCCTGACAATCCGCATTCGCGCGCAATCTCCAGGTAGGGTCTGCGTGCGTTGTTGACCAGGAGAGAGAGTATCTTCCTGTCAATCTTGTCGATTTGATGAGAGTTTGCCATAGCGGATGACTATTTGTTGTTCTTTTTGCGGGCAAAACGTCCGCGACCTTTGCCGGTAGGCTGTGAGCCGTCAATGATGGCCTTGCACGCGGCCTCGTCAAGTGCCGAGGCGTCTGTGCCTTTCGGGATCTTGTAATTGGAACCGGAGTGCTTGATGTAAGGTCCGTAACGCCCGTTGATTATGGTGATGTCACTGCCCTCCCACTGGGCGATGACAGCGTTCTGTGCGCCTTTGTCCTGCTGCCCGCGTATGATGGCGGCGCAGTCTTCGATGGTGATGTTCAGAGGGTCGGCGCCTTTGGGGAGCGATATGTTGTTGTCCCCATATTTGATGTACGGCCCGAAGCGGCCCTTGAATATGCTGATGTCGGCACCCTCGTATTGTCCGAGTTGGCGGGGGAACTGGAACAGTTTGAGGGCGTCTTCGAGAGTGATGTTCTCGATGAGCTGCCCTTTGTCGAGGCTCGCAAACTGCCTTTTCTCCGCCGGGCCTTTTTGGACATACGGGCCATAGTGGCCGAATTTGCCTATGATTGCCTCGCCGTCCGGAGCGATGCCGATTTCCCTCTCCACATGTGCGTATTCTTTGGAATCGAGCGTGCTCTGCACCCTCTGGTGGAACGGTGCATAGAACTCGCGTATGACATCATTCCAACGCATGTCTCCTGCCGCTATGCTGTCGAATTCCTGTTCGACATTGGCGGTGAAGTCGTAGTTCATGATGTCGGGGAAATTGGCTGTCAGATAGTCTGATACGAGCATGCCTATCTCCTGCGGCAGCAGCCTGCCCCTCTCTGCGCCCACTACTTCCTCCTTGGTGGTGGCAGTGATGTCTCCGCCCTTGAGGCAGAGGTTCTCTACGGGGATTCTGCGTCCTTCCTTGTCGCCTCTGACCACATATCCTCTTGCCGTTGTGAGGGTTGATATGGTGGGGGCGTATGTGGACGGGCGGCCTATGCCGAGTTTCTCGAGAGTCTTGACGAGAGTCGCCTCCGTGTAGCGTTGGGGCGCGCCGGTAAACTTGCATTCGGCGTTTATGGACTTGGCAGTCAGGGCGTCACCGATATTCATCTCGGGCAACATTGTCTCCTGCTGGTCGTCCTGTGCGTCATCGCTGCTCTCCATATAGAGCTTGAGGAATCCGTCGAACAGCACCCTTGTGGCCTGTGCCACAAATCTCTCGTCACGACGGTCGGATTTGATTTTGACTGTGGATGACAGCACGGTAGCATCGGACATCTGGGATGCGACAGTGCGCCTCCAGATGAGTCTGTAGAGTTTCTGCTCCTGTGCTGTGCCTTCGATTTCGAGATTGTCTATGAATGTGGGGCGTATGGCTTCGTGGGCCTCCTGCGCTCCCTTGGAAGTGGTCTTGTACTGACGGGGCTTGGAGTATTCCTCGCCGTAAGTCTCTGTGATGTATTTCTTTGAGACATTCAGAGCAAGAGAGGACAGATTGGTGGAGTCCGTTCTCATGTATGTGATGAGTCCTCGCTCGTACAGGCTCTGTGCCACTCGCATTGTCACGCCTACAGGCATGCGCAGCACTCTCGAAGCCTCCTGCTGCAAAGTGGATGTCGTAAACGGGGCGGCGGGGTATCTTTTCCCCTCCTTGTCTTCCATGCTGTCCACCATATAGGACGCGCCTATGCTGTCCTCCAGGAATCTCCTTGCATCCGCGATGTTGTCGAAACGGGTGTCGAGGACGGCTTTGAGTTTGGCGGATGCCGCCTTGCCGCCAATATGGAATGCTCCCTCTACACGGTAGAATGACTTACCTTCGAACGCGATGATTTCCTTTTCGCGGTCGCATATCAGTTTGAGTGCCACGGACTGGACGCGTCCTGCCGAGAGTTTGGGCTGCACCTTGCGCCAGAGCACCGGAGACAGTTCAAATCCCACCAGTCTGTCCAAAACGCGCCTTGCCTGCTGGGCATTGACAAGATTCATGTCAATGTCGCGCGGATTGGCAACGGCCTCCTGGATGGCGGTCTTGGTGATTTCGTGGAATGCGATACGCTTTGTCTTGGCCGGGTCGAGCCCGAGAGTCTCTCTCAAGTGCCATGATATGGCTTCTCCTTCGCGGTCCTCATCGGATGCGAGCCACACTGTCTGTGATTGTCCTGCAAGTTTTTTGAGTTCGGCGACTACCTTCCTCTTTTCGGCAGGCACTACATATTCCGGTTTGAAATCCTGCTCTATGTCAATGCTTAAGTTTTTGTCGTTCAGGTCTCTGATGTGTCCGAAACTGGATTTTACGGTGTATCCGTCTCCCAAAAACTTCTGTATTGTCTTGGCTTTTGCCGGTGACTCGACTATTACTAAATTCCCATCCATGGCTTTCAATTCGATTTTGCAAAGAAAACGACAATCTCGGGAAATTTCAAATTAATCGTTAATTTTGTGATTCATACATATTATAATCCGTTTTGTATCCGTCGTTATGACAGACCGTTCAAAGAAGAAGATTATCAAGTGGTTCTGGATCATAGTTTTCGCACCGGTGGTGCTGCTCGCCCTGATGATATTGCTCGTCTGGGCGTTCGCGCGTATACCGTCGTTCGAGGAACTCGAGAATCCTGACAGCAAACTCGCCACGCAGGTTATTGCCGAAGACGGTGAGGTCCTCACTACATTCCATATAGAGAACAGGACCTATGTGAGTTATGAAGAACTCTCCCCGTATCTGGTTGCCGCAGCGGTGGCTACGGAGGACAAACGCTTCTACAAGCATTCGGGCATCGACTTGATTGGACTCGGACGCGTGGGTGTCAAGACCCTGCTGCT
>CAZKRZ010000117.1:0-5099 GCA_964555325.1 uncultured Muribaculaceae bacterium | reverse complement strand
AGAATTCCTTGTCCCGCAGGACATGATCTTTGCCGGCGGCCTCTTTCAGTATGGTAAACAGTCCCTTGCAGCATTCTGGCAGGGCGGAGAAATCGGCATTGTCATTGAACGAGATAACGACTTTGCCCTCCTTGCGCCCATCTTTGCCGACGAGCAGCACGCCAAGCTGTATCATCCTGAGTATCAAGGCAGATGTCACAGCGCCGGCATCCCGTCCTCCGTATAATTTGCCGAATACATAATTGGACTCAAGCAGATTGCCGCCGAACGGCACTTCCCTGCTCCAGCTGATGTCCTTGAGGCTCCTATATCCGGTCATACGCTCGCGATCGTTACGGATACTCCTGATAATAATCCACATAACCACCGCTAAGAAAAGCAGCGACAAGACCGCCATGACGAACATCACGAAATCATCATCCCCGTCATCTGCATAGGACGAACCCTTGAACGCCCTTTCCCTGACCTCGTCAAATGTCCTGTCGGACACACTGGGAGAAGTGACCATCCCCTTGTCAAGACGCATAAGCACTATCATGGAACTGCGGCTGCCGAACACGGAAGAATGCGCTGAAACGCCTCCCTCCGTAAATACGATATCGCCCTCATAGCCAAATCCCCAGATAGCCGCATTTTCCTGAGAGAGGACCGCTCCGGGCAAGGTGATGCGCAGGGAGACATCTGACGGGACTTGATTGATACCAGGCGAGACAAACTGCATGTGCAGGCAATCGTAGTCGTTCAGACTCTTGATCACATTGGTCATGGTATAGCTGACACGCCATGTATGATGCCCGTAACTACCTAATCCCCAGCAGAGTTCGCAACCCTTGTCGGTATAGACGACACCGCAGCGGCCGGCCTTCTGGGACAAACTCCTGTCCACATCCCACTTGCCTACATAGTAGTACTTCCCGTTCTCGTCACTCACCTGGAAATCCCGGATTGCGATGTCACCGAGATTCTGGCGCACGAGATACATTTCCGTACCTTCATGCACCGTCATGTCCCACATTTCCACTATATCGGCAGAGCCGTCGGGATAAAGCCTGACATCTATGTCCAGGCTGTCGGCGTATGCCCTGCCTGTTATGAAAAGTGCGGCAATAATCACTGCCGCACAAATCCTGAATCTCATATTTTCATGTCGTTTTTCAGATCCACACTAACGCATGGAGGGCATTCCTGTCTTGCCGGCAGGCTCCGCCAGGTACTCCTTGACTGCAAATCCCAGCATACGCGCAACAATGCTGTCCGGAATCTGGCGGACAATCCTGTTGAAGCGCGTCACCGTATCGTTGTATGTCATACGGCTCATGCGTACCTGGTTTTCGTAGGTATTCACGCTGTCCATGGCCTTGCCGTACATCTCGCTCGCCTTGAGCTGGGGATACTGCTCTGCCACCATATTGATCCTGCCGAGAGCCTGGGACATCTTGTCCTCCTGGGCCTGCACATCCGCCGGAGTGGATTCGCGTCCGATGGAAGTCCTCTGGGCAATCACATCCATAAGTGTCTTGTACTCATGTTCGTCATAGCCTTTCACGAGTTCGGCAAGAGAAGTGAGGGCATCCCAGCGGCTGTTTTCCTGGACGCCTATCTGGCTCATCGAGTTTTTGCAGAATTCCTCCGCAGAGACCAGCCTGCGCTGCACCCCTATGACCCACAGGACGAGCAGGGCGACAATCGCAACAATAATCAGAAGTGTCATATCAGAATGTATATTTGACCATCAGATCCAGTCTGTGATTGGTGACCCAATGCAGGTTGCTGTCGAACAAGCCCATGTCAGAGACATTCGCTGCATCGCCATACTGGGCGCCTGTGATTTCGTACTCGAGGGCTAACTGCACCTTGCCGAGATTGCGGATAACGGTAGGAGTAAGCCTCCATGCACGATTGACATTCTTGTAGCTGTTCTTGCAGAACCAATAGTCGCCGCTGACCTCCTCACGGGTGCCGAAATTGCGGATATAGCCACCGAACAGCACTCCCTGCCACTTTTTGCCATAACTGAGGCTGAACCAGGTGGAGGAGTTGACCGTAGGGGTAAACTCGTAGTCCTCGGGCGTGGAGCCACCGGTCACGGCATAGCCGCCGGTGAGATTGAGATGCGAGCCGTCCTGACCGAATGTGGTCTTGAACTTCGCGCTGAAGAGTCCCTCCTTGTACTGGGCATAGAGGAATGCGAGATTGCTCCAGGTCCTGTTGCCGTTCTTGTAGGGACGGAGCGACAGCAGGTCGTATCCGAGACGCACAACACTGTGCTCCCCGGTGTAGTTGAGCCCGAGATAAATCTCCGGCACACCACCATACCTCATATAGGTCGCTGAAGCCCCCTCGGGACCGCAGGACGCGTACTGCATCTGCCAGATGGCGGCTGCGGTATACGAGAGCCCGTCAGTGAGCGGTGCGTTCCACTGGAACTGGGGTGTCCTAGAGAAAGGCCCGAACGGAGAACCGGAATTGAGCGAAATCACGTCCGGCATGTCGGCAGCCATGGGATGCCAAGCCTGTCCGACTTTGAGAGAGCCTATAGCCCTCCCCTCGTCATCCACCCAACCGAGAGTAACAAACGCCTGCCTCATACGGAGTGTAGCCACTCCGGAGACATTGTCGGGGCTGTTCAGTCCTGAATAAAAATCCGCCTCTATGCGCGCCGAAGCAGTCATATTGCCGTATTTGTATCCATGCACGTCCACCCACAGACGGGAACTCATGGCCGTATTGTGCCATGTAGTGGAATTGTCATCCTGCTCATCCTTGGGGATATAGGAAAACAAGTCCGCCGTGCTCTTTACCAGAGCCTTGGTATCCACAAAACTGTAATTGCGAATGAATCCGCCTACCTTGACCTTTGCAGGAGTCTCCTCCTGTGCAGACAGCAGGGCAGGGATGAGAGTTGCCGCTACCGCGGCAAAAAGCGATAATCTTTTCATATAACAAGTTTAATATATTACATCGGCCACAGGGAGAGCAGGAAGTATCCGCCCACCAGACCGACAACTCCGATAGTAATACCCACTATGACCATATCCTTGGTCTGCACCATGCCCGTAGACGCCGCTATGGCATTCGGAGGTGTGGATATAGGCAGCAGCATGGCGACAGAGGCGCACACCGCGACAAACGATATCAAAGCCGTGACTCCACCCATATTCTCAAACACGGGATTGCCGGCCAGAGCACCGCCGACAACTATCAGAATAGGTATCAGCAAGTTGGCTGCAGCCGAATGGGAAATGAAGTTGGAGAGGAAATAGCATATCAGACCGGCGACGATAAACAGCACGACAACATTCATTGCGCTGAAGTCGATAGCCCCGATGATGGTCTTTGCAAGTCCGGTCTCATTGAGGCAGGTACCGAGGGCGAAACCGCCGGCGACGAGCCAGAGGACGCTCCAGTTGATTTCCTTGATGTCCTCCTTGGTGAATATGCCCGTGCATGTGAGCACGCCAAGGGGAATAAGGGCGGTAATGTTGGAATTGATACCAGTCACGGACTCTGTCACCCACAGCAGGATAGTGCCTATGAAAGTAACCCATACCGTGACAGTACGCCAGTCCGTCTTCTTTTTGTTCTCCGGAAGTTCGAGCACTATCTCCTTGGACTTGAACGGGAAGAGCACCAGCAGCAGCACCCATGCAAACAAGAGCATGATGATGACGAACGGCACCATTCTGGACATCCAGGTCACAAAGGGAATGGAGTATCCGGCATTCTCAAGAGCGCCGATTGCAATGGCGTTGGGAGGCGTGCCGATAGGCGTACCTATACCGCCGAGGTTGGCTGCAACGGGGATGGAGAGTGCCAGTCCGGTCTTGCCTTTCTCACTGTCTGGCAAGGTCTTGAGCACCGGTGCAAGGAATGCAAGCATCATTGCGGCAGTCGCCGTATTGCTCATAAACATGGAGAATACCGCAATGACGAGCAGGAATCCCAACAGAATGAACTTGGGTTTCTTGCCAAAAGGCTTCAGCAGGAATTTGGCAAGGGTGAGGTCGAGGCCATATTTGGATGCCATTATCGCCAGGACGAAACCGCCAAGGAAGAGCATGATGACAGGGTCAGCAAACGCGGCCATGATACTCTTGTAGTTGACGAGTTCTCCTGCCTCCGGTGTACACAGGAAGCCGAGACCCTTGTTGGATATCGTAAGCAGAGACAGCACGATGACCAGCAGGGAGGTCGTCCAGTTGGGGATAATCTCAAACATCCACATCAACGCGGCGAATGCGAATATCGCGATTGTGCGCTGCTGTGTTACCGTAAGGGCGTCTATACCGAAGAATGAGGTAGGCACCGCCCAGAGGAAAATTGTGACGATCAGCACAATGGGCAGAAGCACACAGTACTTGACGTTGATTTTTTTGTTGGCCATAATAAAGTAATAATGTTTAAAGTCAAATAAATCCGTTATACAATGCCTTTCTCCAGCATCGCCGTAGCCACTTTCATGAATCCGGCGACATTCGCGCCCTTGACATAGTCAATGACTCCGTCGGGCTGCGTGCCGTATCTGACGCACTGTTCGTGTATGGATTTCATTATATAATGCAATTTGGCATCCACTTCTTCTGCACTCCAGCTGATGTGGCTTGCATTCTGTGTCATTTCGAGACCGGAAGTGGCGACTCCGCCGGCGTTCACAGCCTTGCCGGGAGCGAAGAGCATGCCGTTGGACTGGAAGTACTTGATCGCGCCGGGCTGGCAGCCCATGTTGCTCACCTCGCAGCAGCACCAGCAGCCGTTCGCCTTGAGTTCCTTGGCATCATCTTCGGAAAGTTCGTTCTGGAATGCGCAGGGCAGGGCTATGTCACAAGCCACGCTCCATGATTTCTTGCCAGCGACAAATCTTGCCTTGTCGGGGAATCTGACCGCCATATCCTCCACCTTGTCCCGGTTGGAGGCACGCATCACGAGCATATAGTCTATCATCTCCTGGTCAATGCCGTCAGGAATCTCGCAGACACCGTCCGGACCTGAAATGGCGACGACCTTTGCTCCGAGCTGCGTGGCCTTGGTAGCCGCGCCCCATGCCACATTGCCGAATCCGGAGAGAGCGACCCTCTGTCCCTTGATGTCCTTGCCTGCAT
>CAZKRZ010000116.1:0-5111 GCA_964555325.1 uncultured Muribaculaceae bacterium | reverse complement strand
CCAATCTGCTTCTGGCAGATGAAATCAACCGTAGCCCGGCTAAAGTGCAGTCCGCACTGCTCGAGGCCATGCAGGAGCGCCAGGTCACTATCGGAGACAAGACATTCAAACTCCCTGACCCGTTCCTCGTAATGGCTACGCAGAACCCTATAGAGCAGGAAGGAACATATCCTCTGCCGGAGGCGCAGGTGGACCGTTTTATGCTCAAGGTCGTTGTCTCCTATCCGCGCAAGGAGGAGGAGCGTCAGATTATCCGAATGAACAATACGGGTACATTCCCCAAAGTGAATCCTGTCGTCAAGCCGGAGGATATAGTCCGCGCCCGTCAGGTCGTCAGGGATGTATATATGGATGAGAAGATTGAGAGGTACATTGTGGACATAGTCTATGCCACCCGTACTCCGGAGGATTATAAACTCCCTGAACTCAAGGAACTTATCTCCTATGGCGCCTCTCCGCGTGCGAGCATATCCCTCAGTGCCGCGGCCAAGGCGTACGCATTCATCAAGAGGCGTGGCTATGTAATTCCAGAGGATGTGCGTGCCGTCTGCAATGAGGTGCTCCGTCACCGTATCGGACTGACATACGAGGCTGAGGCGGAGAATGTGACCTCCGAGCAGATCATTGAAAAAGTAATAAACTCCGTAATCGTTCCGTAGTCATGGAAGCCACGGACCTGCTCAAGAGAGTCAGGAAGATAGAAATCAAGACCAAGGCGCTGAGTCATCAGATATTTGCCGGAGAATACCATTCCGCGTTCAAAGGACGCGGAATGGCTTTCAGTGAAGTGCGTGAATATCAGTATGGTGACGATGTCCGCAATATGGACTGGAATGTCACGGCGCGTCTGCGTACGCCCTATGTCAAGGTCTTTGAGGAGGAGAGGGAGCTGACGGTCGTGCTGCTCATAGATGTGAGCGCATCGAGCCGTTTCGGTACGGTCTGCAAGACAAAGCGCGAATTGCTGACCGAGATAGCCGCAGTGCTTGCCTACAGTGCCGGGCTGAACAATGACAAGGTCGGAGCGCTGTTTTTCAGCGACAGGATAGAGAAATTCATCCCTCCTAAGAAAGGACGCAGCCACCTGCTGCATATCATACGCGAATTGGTGGAATTGCAGCCCTCCTCGCCCGGGACGGACATAGGTAGCGCACTGCGCTTCCTGTCCGGAGCTATCAAGAAAAAATGTACTGCATTCCTCATCAGCGACATGTTGGATGTGGACAAGGACGGCAGTCCGTTATATTCAGACGGGCTGAAAGTCGCTGCCACCCGGCATGACCTGTCCGTGATAAGGGTGTATGACAAGAGAGAATGTACGCTCCCGTCTGTCGGACTTGTGCATATCAAGGATGAAGAGAGCGGAGAGGATGCCTGGATAAATACTTCCTCTGCCAAAGTGCGCAGGGCCTATAGTCAGTGGCAGGAGTCTTCCACCATGGCACGCAGGCGTCTGTTTAACAGGTACAAAGTGGACAGCGTCTCCATAGCGACAGATGAAGATTATGTCAAGGGATTGATGGCGCTGTTCCATCACAGATGATGAAATGAAGAGACTTGTGATATTAATATCGCTCGTTGTCGCCGTGGCTTTCAGCGCATCGGCACAGAAGACCGTACCTGCCGGCGAGACTTTTCTCGAACCGCTGCAGAAGCGCGACAGCGTGCTCATAGCAGACCAGTTCCGCTACGGCGTCATTATAGAAGGCCTTGAGGACGGGGATGCCATATCCCTCCCGGAAATAGAGAAAGTGTTCAATGACACGCTTGTATTGGTGCGTGGCTGGCAACTCGACACTCTCGGGAGAAAAGGCCTGTTTGGGCGTAAAAACAACGGTAAACCGTTAAATATCAAGGCGGCAATGCTGCTCGCTCCGTTTGAGGAAGGAGAATATCATTTGCCGGACATACCTGTGCTGCGCAGGCGCGGAAATGTGGATGATACTTTGTTGTTTTCCGGTCAGACCCTCGATGTCAGGACGGTGCAGGTGGATACCGCCTCTTTTGTGCCGCACGATATAAAGGGGCAGATGCGCTATCCTCTGACCATGCAGGAGGTGCTGCCCTATATTCTCGGCTTTCAGCTGATAGCGACGATAGTGATACTCATCGTATGTATCGTGATGTCCCGCCGCAGGCGCGATAAGGCCGAAGTGGTCCACGAACCTCCCTATATCACGGCCCTCAAGAGTCTTGACAAGTTCAGAGGCGACAAATACTGGGCTCCCGAAAAACAAAAGACCATGTATTCCGGCATTACCGATGCTCTGCGCACATATATTGAGTCGCGTTTCGGTATTAATGCCGAGGAAATGACTACCGCGGAGATTTTCGATGCACTCAAGGGCGACAGCGACATTCCTATGGAACTGATGGCTGAAGTGCGTCATCTGTTTGAACTCGCGGATTTCGTCAAGTTTGCAAAACACACTGCTGCAGAAGAGGATAATGCCGCAGCCGTACCTGTCGCAGTAAAATTCGTGACATCTACCTACCAGTCCCAACTGGATAAAGAAGCCGCAGGGGAGGGCGAAGGGAAGTAATGTTTTTTGAATATCCCAAACTGTTGTGGCTGTTGGTGTTGCCACTGCTCCTCGTGCTGCATTATATATGGATGGAGCTCAAGGGGCGCAAGCCTCATCTGGAAGTCTCCTGTGCATTGCAGTGGAGACGCGGCCATTCGGTACTGTCCGTGTTGAGGCACCTGCCGTTTGTGTTGAGGACTGTTGCATTGGTGCTCATTGTGGTGTGCATCGCCAGGCCGAGATCCTCCTCCGAGATGGAACACATAGATACGGAGGGTATCGACATTGTCTTCGCCATGGATGTGTCTACGAGTATGTTGGCGAGGGATTTCCAGCCGGACCGCATCAGCGCAGCCAAGGATATAGCCATAGAGTTCATCGCCCAGAGGCCTTCGGACAGGATGGGCATAGCCGTTTTTGCAGGAGAGAGTTATACCCAGTGTCCTCTGACTACAGACAGGGCCACGCTCATAAACCTGATGAAAGAAGTGCAGACCGACCTTATCGAGGATGGTACTGCCATAGGAAACGGTCTGGCGACGGCTGTGGCTCGTCTCAAGGATTCGGATGCACCGAGCCGTGTAGTCATTCTGCTGACGGACGGTGTCAACAACCGTGGTGAAATATCGCCGGAAACGGCTGCCGAGATAGCCAAGACATATAATGTCAGGGTCTATACCATAGGAGTAGGCGCCAACGGTACCGCGCCTTATCCTGTGATGACACCTTGGGGACCTGATGTGCAGAATGTCAAGGTGGAGATAGATGAGGCCCTCTTGAAAGAGATGGCAGAATCTACCGGAGGACGTTATTTCCGCGCTACGGACAATACCAAACTCGCGGAGATATATGGGGAAATTAACAAGATGGAAAAGGCACGCACGACCGTGGACAGTTTCCCTGTCTATAAGGAACTCTATCTCAAATACGCGCTCCTTGCTCTCGCGTGTATAGTGCTTGAACTGATTGTCAAGGTTTTGCTGAGGAGGTTGCCATGATAATGTTTGCCAATTCGGGATTTCTAATCCTGTTGATATTCACGATATTGTTCCCCGTAGGCTATGGGATTGCGAGGTCGTTGCGCCGCCGCAGGCTGTGCCGTCTCGGGGATGAAGGCCTTGTAAGGAAATTGACAGCGGACTGGTCCGGCTCCAAGGGTTGGGTGCGGACGATACTGTTCTCATTGGCATGGGCGTGTTTCGTGCTGGCATTGTCCCGCCCTCAGGTAGGTGCGAAACTCTCCAAGCGGGAGACACGCGGTGCGGAGATTATGATATGCCTGGACGTATCCAATTCCATGCTCGCCAGGGACTATTCTCCTGACAGGCTGGATCGCGCCAAACTTGCGATTTCGAGGCTTGTGGACCGTCTGCACGAAGACAGGATAGGCTTGATCGTATTTGCCGGGACCTCATTTGTGCAGTTGCCAATCACTACGGATTATGTCTCCGCCAAGATGTTTCTCGGCAATGTGGGTACGGATTCTGTGCCCATTCAGGGAACTGCGATAGGAGATGCCATATCGACGGCTACCAAGAGTTTCAGCGCGCAAAGCGAGAAGAGCCGTGCCGTTATAGTCATTACGGATGGTGAAAACCATGAGGATGACGCAGTTGCGGCGGCGAAACAGGCGGCAGAGTATGGTATCAAGGTCTATACGATAGGTGTCGGATCTGCACAGGGACAGCCCATTCCCAAGAATGGGGAGCTGATGAAAGACAAGGACGGCAATATCGTTGTTACCCGTCTGGATGAAGATACGCTCAAAGAAGTGGCGGCTGCCGGTAACGGAGCGTATGTGCATGCCGGAAACGAGGAATTCGGACTCAACCCCATTATCGATGACATCCGCTCCATGGAAGCGGAAAAATACGAATCCGTGGTATTCGAGGAATATGACGAGCAGTATATGTATTTTATGGGAATGGCGCTGGTGCTTCTTGCCCTGGAAATGCTTGTCGGAGAGAGGCGTTCGCGCCGCAGACTTTTTGTTTAGATTATATGTATAGGAAGAGTATAATAGTTTGCGTGCTTGTGCTGCTGGCCGCTTCCGTGCAGTTGTCTGCCCAGGTAGACAGGAGAGAGGTGCGTGCCGGCAACCGCAAATTCCGCAAAGAAGATTATAAGGAGGCGGAGATATATTATCGCAAGGCGGCGGTCAAGGATTCCCTTTCCGTTGCGGCGCAGTACAATCTCGCATCCTCCCTTTACCGCCAGGAAGACTATGACGGTGCCGCGAAGGCATTGGAGACGGTCAAGGATGTGGCCGGCGGTGCCGATTACTTTTTCAACCGCGGGGATGTGGCCCTACAGAAAGAGGACTATGCCGGAGCGGTAGAGGCTTTCAAGCAGGTTTTGCTCCGCAATCCTGGTGATATGGACGCCAAAGAAAACTATGTCTATGCTAAGAAGAAGTTGGAAGATCAGCAACAGAATGGCGGAGACCAGCAGCAAGGCGGTGACAATCAGCAGAATGGCGGTAATGATCAGCAAGACGGCGGTCAAGATAACAAGGGCAATAAAGACAATCAGGACGGGAATCAGGATGACCCCAATCAGAACGGTCAGCAGCCTGATAACGGAGAC
>CAZKRZ010000115.1:0-5137 GCA_964555325.1 uncultured Muribaculaceae bacterium | reverse complement strand
ATATGTTAAGGTGGCAGATATTTTATTGCAACCAGATACGCGAAAGTTACGTGGTGGGCGTGTGGTGTCTTCTCGAATAAACTATACGGCCCTTGGATATGAGATGGGCGTTAAAGGGAATAAATTCCTTGAGGGTTTGAATCTCAATGATATACTCCTATCCGCGCCAGGTATATTCAGAGAAGGAACACGTCTCTCTGTATATGGAAGACCAGTCAATGCCGTCTATATAAATAAGCGCAAATTGAAAATGCGCGATGATGAGACCTTGTTGAACTACCTGTCTGCATTCAGAGGAAAGGATGTTGAGAAACTCGAAATTGAATTACATCCAGATGGCTCTGGAGGCACAGAACTTATTATACATGCTCAAGAGAATGAGGGTGGATATGGTACGATAGGAGGAAGATTTGGAGGTAATGAATATAGAGAGGTTATAAATACCGATTTTAATATAAATTGGAGACGGAATAAATTGTCTGCGTGGGCAAGCGGTTCTTATATGGACATGGAGAATCATAGGGACTTGACCATTGATAGCAATGATTCCGAGATTCCATCCCAATATGGGCTGACGCAATTCGATGTGCCCATATCCCTAAAGGCCTCTGTTGGTATAGGCTATGATCTGGACAAACGCAATAGTTTCTATGCAGACGCATCGTTTGCGCGGTTGGAGCGAGATGAGACAGCTATGTATCGCAATGAAGGTGATAAGGACTGGACTTTGAAGTATCCTGCTTCGTCAACACAGCAGACTGTGTCTGGTTCGGTTGCTTATGTGCACACATTTACGGATAGAGCGCAATTTGATGCGGATTTGGGGTTGTTGCATAATTCAGCAGAGCAGACAGTGCAAAATGTCTTCGGTACCGACTGCTTGTCTCATGCTACATTTCATGCCCGCTACAAAAAATCTTTTGTGCGAGGTAAGGATGACTTCCGTCTGGTAGCCGATGGGCGTAGTATGGCGCGTTCAATTACTACTGAGTATGCAGGAGAATCAGTTTCTGGTGATTATGATGAATATGCAATGTCTTTGTATTCTCAATACGCATATAATTTCAAGAGGTGGAGAGTCGTGGCTGGTATAAAAGGGGAAGCTGATAAGATAGTTCGTGAGGAGTATTTTATGGTTTCTCCGAGTATCAGTTCTACTTATTATATTGATAAGCCCCAAGGTGACTATATTAGTGTTTCGTGGCGAAAAGCGAGCAATACACCAACCATGCTTCAACTTTCTCCTTTGGGTAATATCCGTCCTAATGAGAATGTCATACTATATGGAAACTCTGACCTGATGTTGTCCAAGACGCACACTTTGAATCTCTCTGCTACGGCACGGCACAATTATACTTTGTCATTAGGATATCGTACTACTTTAGATGACATAACGTCGTATGTGTACGCCGAAGAAAATGGGAATCTGTGTAGAACATTTGTTAATGGTGATGCTTGTTGGGATTTTACGGCTGCATTGTATGCCTCTTTTCAAATAGGTAAATGGTGTTTTGTGAGCGCAGATGGAACGTTTACTCACAATGAGTCTGAGGCTGTAGGTATGAACAGCGTTTATAACCGTTTTGATTACAATATTATGGCTCGTGTGAATCATTCGAGTTGGTCTGGGATGTTGTGGTTGACTGGTGGGACTGGTACCAAGGTGTCGATTAATGCCACGAGCAAGAATCCTCCATACCTTGTAGCTAATGTCGGCAGATATTTCTGCCATCGAAAACTGCAAGTATCTGTAGAGGTCGCAGACTTACTTAATGCTGATAAGCGAAGAGAGGTTACAACAATGGTTGAAGGCGTGAGCCGTACCTCTTCTTATGCTACCGATTCTAGGTTGTATCAGATTCGTTTACAATGGAATTTCAATTGGGGTAAACGACAGATGGTCAAAAAGATGACAGAAGCCAATAGGGAGATTGACAAGCGACTGGCAACTCAATAGCATATGGGCGACTCAGATAAGTACTTATTATAAAAATGGATTGATTTATTATGCGAGCAAATGCGATTCTTATCCTTGGCCTGGCGGCTCTGATGGTGGCGCCGGATGCGTCAGCGCAGTCATTCAAGGAAAAACTCAAAAAGGCGACGGAGGAGGTCGGGCAGCAGATCAAGCAGGAAGTCAAGCAACAGATCAAACAGGAAGCCTCCAAGAGGGCTCCGGAAAAGACCCCTGCCAAATCAGCGGCAAAGCCCTCCGTCAAGAAATCCATCACCGTCCCCGGTAGCCAGGGCAGCAGCCAGCCGGCAGGAGGACAGGCAACCACGGTCAAATTGCCGGAGATACATAATGCTCTCTTCGAGCCTCTCGGCGCTCCTGCCGATCCCAAGCAGGGCGTCAAGTCGTCGAGTGTCACCCGTCCGCCGAAAGAAGACGCGAAACAGCCGGACTGGAACGACGCGAGACCCTATGTGGATGAACTCGACAACAAGAGCCTTATCGAAGAGTTCGTGCTCTTGAACGAATGCCTTAACAGCGGATACATCGACAGTAACAGCCCTGTCGCCATCCGATACTTCAACCAGGTGCAGAGAGAGTTTACAAACCGCATGGAAGTCCTGGAAAGAATGGTTGAATACTACGACCAGACCAAGACAGACTATGTCAGCGACTACGGCCTAGATGCCGCTGCGGTTAATGACAATAACCACAGAATGCTTGCCAGTATTCTGAAACTGGATGTCTACAAGAGGACGGTGCGCTCCTCCCTTGCGCCCTTCTTCGAACTCAAAATCAAAGACGGGGACTCCTGGTTTACATGTTTCAACGAAGAGACGAGAAAGTACTTCGCAGAACATGGCGGCTATGAGGATGCCCACAAGAAAATGACAATCTGGGATCCGGACGCGCTTCCCGAGAAATAATGCATTTTTACATCCATACATTTCCACCGGATATGTGACAGCATACCCGGTGGATTTTTTTAAACCTCATTCTACGCGTGCAGGAGTGCTTTTTAAAGTTTTTTATGTAACTTTGTAGAGTTATGCAGCCAGAATATCCTCTCGATTCCGAAAAAGTCTACGACTCGATAGACTTGTTGACACTTGATACCGAGTCAGGTCCCAAGACACTCAAAATGGGGATATGGATCACAGAAGATCCTGTCCGTATCCACAAGATGATTGTCAGGGAGAAAGTGCTCCAGGTCAATCAGATGGAAGTGCTCAACCCTTTGGTGAGCAAACTCCGTCGTGCCGACCCCGAGTACTACAAGAGGTTTATGGGGCTGCAGCTCGTCATCGATTATCCCGGCTACAGCACCGGTATCAAGGCGAAGATTCCATTTGAGAACGACCCTGTCGGATTCTACCGTTGGTGGCGCAAACTCAAACACGAGGACAAGGTGCATCTCTCCTTGCCGAACCAGATTATACTCTTCCAGAAAGTCGCGATGATGGATCCCAAGACCATCCTCAAGAAAGACCTTGAACTCGTAGCCCGCTGATAAAGGCGGGTTTGTCAGAGTTTGAAGCCTGGTATATCGTCCACTCTTCCATTCAAAATCGAATCCAGCATACGCATGCTGTGGCAATCGCTGCCGGACATGCTGTAGGCGTCCTGTTTCTGCAGGCTCAATGCGCGTTTGCGTACATGCTCGCCATATAGTCCCCCCAGAGACCCGAGATTCATCTGCAACTTGACACCGAGATGCAACAAATCGTCGTATTCGGACATGTCCATATACAGGTATCTCTCCGGATGTGCCAATATCGGCGTAAATCCGGCAGTCTGTATGCGATACAGTATTTCACGCATGCCCGCAGGCGGATTGAATGTAGAGGTCTCCACGAGCAGGTATTCTCCGGAGTGGGGGAGCAGGTCGCCTTGTGCGAGGCGTTTCTCGAAGAGGCTGTCCATCATGTACTCCGCGGAGAGATGCAGTTCTATAGGGCCTTTGTAGGCGGCGCACAATGATGCGAAACGCTCTTTGAGGTCTTCGCTGGCATTTGGCACGTCTTCCATTATATGCGGAGTGCACCATACGCTGCTGACGCCGAGTTCTTCGTATTCGGACAGGATGGCGAGAGTCTCTTCGAGTGTCTTTACCCCGTCGTCCACGCCCGGCAACAGGTGGCAGTGTGCATCGGTGAAGCCTTCCAGCAGGTTGCCCTCACCGAGCATCGGTTTTTTGCGAGAGAACAATCCCATCTATCGTCCGCCCGTCTTGTCTGCCCACTGCTCAATGACTCCGCGGTCTGCGAAATAGTCTATGCGCATCGCGTGGCGCACGGCGTCGAGAGTCTTTGCCGCTGCGGCGCGTGCCGTATCGCAGCCTTTCTGCAGCATGTCATATATGGCAGGGATGTCCTGCTCCAGCTCCTTGCGGCGTGCCCTGATAGGCTCGAGAGTGTCGTTGAGCACGGCGGTGAGGAAATTCTTGATCATTACATCTCCGAGACCTCCTGCCTGATACTGAGCCTTGACCTCATCCAGATTGGCGAACTCGAATGACGCCTTGCGTCCCTTGAAACAGTCTGCGAACTTGTCGAAATGCTCCTGCTTGCAGAATGCGTCCAAATATGTAAATACGGTGTTGCCCTCTATATGTCCCGGGTCGCTGACTTGGAGGTGCAGGGGGTCGGTGTACATGCCGCGTACCTTTTCGCGTACCTCATCGGCGGAGTCTGACAGGTAGATGCAGTTGCCGAGAGACTTGCTCATCTTGGCCTTGCCGTCAGTGCCGGGCAGGCGCAGGCATGCCGCATTGTCGGGGAGGAGTATCTCCGGCTCTGTAAGCGTCTCGCCGTATGTGGCGTTGAACTTGCGCACTATCTCGCGTGTCTGCTCGACCATAGGCTCCTGGTCCTCGCCGACAGGGACGATTGTAGCCTGGAATGCCGTGATGTCGGATGCCTGGCTGATAGGGTAGCAGAAGAATCCCACCGGAGTGCCTTTCTTACCCTGTCCCTCGTCCTCTCCCTCGGAGAATCCGCGCAACTTGATCTCCTGCTTGACTGTAGGATTGCGCTGGAGACGCTGTACGGTGACGAGATTCATATAATAGAATGCGAGTTCGGTCAGTTCGGCGACCTGAGACTGTATGAATATCGTGGATTTGCTCGGGTCCAGACCGCAGGACAGGTAGTCCAGAACGACCTCGATGATGTTTTCGCGTAC
>CAZKRZ010000114.1:2886-5150 GCA_964555325.1 uncultured Muribaculaceae bacterium | reverse complement strand
AAGGACTCAACGACAGTCTGAACTGTCACTTTCTCCACGCCTGTGGATTTTGCGATTTCGCTTACAATTTCTGCTTTGGTCATAACTGTATGATATTTAAGTTATTGTATGCTAACAAATAAGGCTTGCAAAATTATATCATTTTTCAGAATATTCAAAATGATTTTCAACAATTTGTGGCACTCCAGGGGCAAAAAGGCAGGTCCCAGACAATCCCGATGTTCTTGGCACGATGATTGACCGATATGCACATCCGGTAAAATACGCCTGCCCGACATGTCAAAATGGCAGGCCAAACTGCAAGAGCATTATGAATACAAAGAATACAGAACTCATGTTCCCCGCCCAGTCGGCGGTCAGCATCATCCCTGTGGCGCCCGGAGACTCCTCGTCCCACATCGAGGCTGCGGACCTGCCTGACACACTCCCCATCCTCGCGCTGCGCAACGCCGTGATATTCCCGGGAGCGATATTCCCTGTCACCATCGGCAGGGAAAAGTCCGTCAGACTCATACAGGAAGCCGAAAAGAACAATTCTTATATAGGTGCAGTCCCCCAAAATGACGTCACCGTAGAAGACCCCACAGAGAAAGACCTCTACCCCTATGGCTCTGTAGCCCGCGTCATACGTACGCTGGAGATGCCAGATGGCAGTTTGACTGCCATTCTGCAGGCATACAAGAGGCTGTCACTCGACGCAGTGCTGTCATACGAGCCTTATATTATAGGTAAGGTGCATTATCTCGAGGATGTCATGCCGGAGGAGCATTCTCTGGACATGAAGATGATAGAGGACGACCTCAAGGACAAGGCCGCCCAGATTATCAAGTCCTCCAACATGATGTCCAAGGAGGCCGTTGGCGCACTTAAGAGCATCGACGACTTTGCATTCCTGGTCAACTTCATAGCCACGACCGTAGAAGTGGACAACTTCAAGGACAAGATGGAACTCCTGCAGTTCGACGATGTCAAGGTCCGCGCCATGCACCTGCTGACCATCATGGATGTACAGTTGCAGCTGCTCAAGATCAAGCAGGAACTCAACAGCAAGGTCAAGGCCGAAATCGACCAGCAGCAGAGGGAATACTACCTCAACAACCAGCTCCGCACCATCCAGGAAGAGCTCGGAATGGACGACATGGAGGAATTCGACAGGATGAGGGAAAGGGCCGCACGCAAGAACTGGCCCGACAATGTAGCCGAGGCTTTCGAGAAGGAACTCGCCAAACTCGAGCGTTACAACCCTTCATCCCCGGACTACAGCGTCCAGTACAATTATATAGAATTCATGCTCGACCTGCCCTGGAACGACATGTCCAAGGACAATCTCGACCTCAAGCACGCCCAGAAAGTGCTCGACCACGACCATTTCGGTCTGGAGACAGTCAAGGAACGCATCATCGAGTACCTCGCCGTACTCAAGCTCAAGGGCAACATGAAATCCCCTATCCTCTGCCTCTATGGCCCTCCGGGAGTCGGCAAGACCTCTTTGGGAAAATCGATTGCCAAGGCCCTCGGCAGGAAATATGTCAGAATCGCCCTCGGCGGAATGCATGACGAGGCCGAGATCAGAGGACACCGCAAGACATATGTCGGCGCCCTGCCCGGACGTATCCTCAACGGCATAGCCAAGGCCGGCACTTCCAATCCAGTGATTGTCCTCGATGAGATTGACAAACTGTCATCCGACTTCAAGGGCGACCCGAGTTCGGCATTGCTTGAGGCATTGGATCCCGAGCAGAACGGCACTTTCCATGACAATTACCTGGATCTCGACTACGATCTCTCGAATGTCATGTTCATCACCACCGCAAACTCCATTTCCACCATACAGCCGGCATTGCTAGACAGGATGGAGATGATCAACGTATCGGGATACCTCGCAGAGGAGAAACTGGAGATTGCTACACATTTTCTGCTGCCCAAACAGCTCAAGGAGCACGGGCTCGCCAAGAAAGACCTCAAGGCCGACGACGAGACAATCCGCACTATCATAGACGAATACACACGCGAGAGCGGCGTGCGCGGACTGGAAAAGCAGATAGCCAAACTCGCTCGCGTCACCGCCAAGAAGATAGCCCTCGATGAAAAACATCCCCGCACTATCAAGAAAGAGCACCTCAAGGAGTATCTCGGACTGCCGACCAACACGCACGACATGCAGAAAGGCAACGAACTCCCTGGCGTGGTCACAGGTCTCGCATGGACCTCAATGGGCGGAGAGATACTGTTTATCGAGAGCCAGGCATCTGACGGCAAGGGAG
>CAZKRZ010000114.1:0-2876 GCA_964555325.1 uncultured Muribaculaceae bacterium | reverse complement strand
ATGACCGGAAACCTCGGAGATGTCATGAAAGAGTCCGCCACCATAGCGCACCAGTACATCAAGGCACACCCCGAGTTGGCAAAGATGACATCCGAAGACTTCGCCAAGAGGGACATTCATGTACACGTCCCCGAAGGAGCCACACCCAAGGACGGCCCCAGCGCCGGTATCACTATGGTCAGTTCAATGGTATCCGCACTGCGCGGACAGGCAGTCAAGCCACACATCGCCATGACGGGAGAAATGACGCTCAGAGGCAGAGTACTGCCTGTAGGCGGCATCAAGGAGAAGATTCTCGCAGCCAAACGTGCCGGTGTCAAGACCATCCTGCTGTCCGAAGAGAACCGCAAGGACATCGAGGACATCAAGGAAATCTACGTCAAGGGACTCGACTTCATCTATGTCCGCAACATAGACGATGTTATCGGCAACATTTTCTGACAGCCGTGGAAGTCAAGATAGAACAGAGTTGGAAACAAGCCCTGCAGGAGGAGTTCGACAAGCCCTACTTTGCAGGGCTTGTACACTTTCTGCATGAAGAGAAGGCCCAGGGCAAGGTGGTATTTCCTCCCGGAGGCAAGATCTTCAGGGCATTCGAACTCACTCCGCTCGACCGGGTCAAGGTCGTCATTCTCGGACAGGACCCCTATCACGGCGACGGGCAGGCGATGGGACTGTCATTCTCCGTCCCCGACGGAGTACCCGCTCCCCCGTCTCTCAAGAACATATTCCGCGAGATAGAGACTGACCTCGGCATACAGATGTCCGGCAGCCCCAATCTCGAGCCTTGGGCGCGACAGGGAGTGCTCCTGCTCAACGCAATACTGACAGTACGCCGGGCAGAAGCGGCATCCCACAGCGGCATAGGCTGGCAGGAGTTTACCGATGCTGTAATCCGCACCATCAGCGAACGGCGTGAGGGTGTGGTATTCCTCCTGTGGGGCAATTACGCCCGTTCCAAACGGGACCTGATAGACCACAGTCGCCATTATGTACTCGAAGCCGCCCATCCCTCACCGCTCGCACGCGGAGCATTCTTCGGGTGCAGGCATTTCTCCAGGACAAACGCCCTGCTGGCAGAGAGGGGCGAAACTCCGATAGAATGGCAGTTGTAGCGGTTTTTTGATCCTTATCCATTATATTTGCTTCTGTTCACATATACAAGCAATGAAAACGACAGCTCTTTTCCCCGGGTCCTTTGACCCGTTCACTGCAGGGCATCTGAATATACTCAAGCGCGCGCTCACGATGTTTGACGAGGTCGTGGTGGCGGTAGGCGTCAACCAGGACAAACGCGGTCTCTTCTCCACAGAGCAGCGGCTCGCCATCATACATGACACCATAGGCCCCCTGCAAGGTGTCACTGTCACGAATTATGACGGCCTCACCATAGACATTTGCCGGAAACTCGGTATCAGGCACATAGTCAGGGGCGTGCGCAACATGATAGATTTCGAGACGGAGAGGAGCACCGCCGACGCCAACCGACGCCTTGCTCCCGAAATCGAGACTATCATAATACCGACCGCACAGGAATTCGCACATATAAGTTCCAGCGCTGTCAGGGACATACTCCGCCACGGAGGCGACACTTCCATGTTTGTCCCGGAGGGAGTCATACTGCCGTCTGTAGATGAATAGGCGGACAGCATCAGTATTATCGCTGGCATTCATGCTGCTGGCACTCCTGCCAGGGAGCGTCTGCCACAGCACACACGCACAGACCGAAACCTCAATCGACAGCAGCGCATTCGCAAGAATGGACGGAATGCTGTCCGAATATGTCCACGCCATAGAGGGCCTCGCCCGAGAGGAAAAATCCGCGGAATGCGATTTTATCATATCGAGTTGCACCGACAGCACGCTCAGGGCCCATGTCACAGGCTGGCTGATGAAGTATTATTCCGACAGCAGGCTCATGGGAGAGGAAGGGGTCGCGGTGGACATCTACGACCATTGGATAGCCTCGGACAAGGCGGTCCTGCCCGCGCAGGAAAAGCGCGAGGCGGAGGTGTTCGTCATGTTCAACCGGGAGTCTCTCGTCGGGGCGCAGGCTCCGCAGCTGACTCTCCTCGATGCAGAAGGGCAGACTATAGAAGTCCCCGGCAGACAGGACACGCAGACAGTGCTGTTTTTCTACGACACGGACTGCGCCAAGTGCAAGGTGGAGAGCATATTGCTCGACGCATGGCTGTCAGAGACATCCACTCCGCTGACGGTCTTTGCAATATACACTGGCAGAGACAGGAACGCTTGGGACAAATATACCGGAGAAAGGTTTTCCTGCACCAATGACAAGGTCGAAATCCGGCATTGCTGGGACCCCGAAATGGAAAGCGACTTCGTCAGGCATTACGGAGTCCTTGGCACTCCGAGGATATTCGCGATAGACGAACACGGCATCATACGCGGCCGCAGGCTCACGGCAGAGGCTCTCAAGCAGGTAGTCGCCCTCGGGGAGATACGCAGCGAACTGTATGCACGCGCTCCTATAGGCAGCCGCATCTCCGACATCACCGTACACGGAAATCTTACCGACAGAAAGGGCAGCACCGAGGGTATCTACAGAATAGACAGGCTCGGAGGCAAGCGCAACTATATAGTATTCTACACCCCCTCCTGCAACAACTGCAAGGAACAGCTCGCAGCGGTCAGAAACGCGCTTGGCAAGCGCGAGCGCGCCCTGTTCGTCAATGTGGACGACATCGTGGCGGCTGACGGCGCGCTCGCTGCCGAACTCTTCGACACATTCGACCTCAGCGTCATGCCGCACATCATCCTCACTGACCGCCGCGGACGCATTCTCGACAAATACCTGTCCCTCTGACAGCCTATCGCATTGTACTTAGACAAATTATCCGTAAATTTGGATGATA
>CAZKRZ010000113.1:0-5162 GCA_964555325.1 uncultured Muribaculaceae bacterium | reverse complement strand
CTTCGGACGGTTCGATTGTTGTTTCGAGTGCGGAGAATTCCGTGCAGATTACATCGACCGAATCTTCGTTCACTGGGGCGAAACTCTTGCAAGACAGGGAATTGTATCTCAGTTACAACTACCCCAACGGCGACGGTTCCACCACTTATGTCACGGATACCCTGTATTTCCGCAACAGGATACGCGACGGCGTAAATGAATGGCAGGACGAGAACCCCGAAAACTACAAATAGATACGAGCAATGAAAAAGACAATCACGATAACGATTGCAGCCATAGCGGCATGCACCTGCATATCGCTGTTCTCAGCCTGCAAGGAGACTGACTATTATCCCCGTCCTGCAGATCCGCCGGCATCGTCCAAATTGCTGGACCTGACAGAGGCGGACCATCCGCGCCTGCTCATGCGCCCTGCGGATTTCGAGACCCTCAAGGAGCGCCTTGCCTCCTCGGGAGACCAGAACCTCCTCGCTCTGCACAATCTCATCATGAGGATAACGGATGCAAAGGGAATGTCTGATTCCGAACTCAAGTTTGAACTGGACGAGAGCGACAAGCGCATCCTCACAGTATCGAGAAATGCCATATTGAGGATATTCCTCTGCTCATACGCGTACAGGATGACAGGTGAAGCCAAGTATCTGGAACATGCCGAAGCGGACATCAATACGGTCTGTAATTTCCCGTCATGGAATGCCAAGAGGCATTTCCTCGATGCCGCCGAGATGACGGCGGCAGTGGCATTCGGCTATGACTGGCTCTATAACGAACTGTCCGAGGCTACCCGTGAAAAGGCCCGTCAGTGCATAATCGACTATGCGATGCAGCCTGCATTCAACCATGTCTGGAACAAGAATTTCTATACCTCCGAGGGCAACTGGAACCAGGTCTGCAACGGCGGTCTCGTCTGCGGCGCACTTGCCATCTACGAGTCTGCACCGTCATCCTGCCAGAAGATAATAGACGATGCGGTAGAGTCCAACCGCAACCCGATGAAGACCATGTATTCTCCTGACGGAAATTATGTCGAGGGATATGGTTATTGGTGTTATGGTACTACTTATCAATGTCTTATGATGGCGGCTCTGGAGTCTGTCACCGGCACGGACTATGATATGGGCAATATAGCCGGATTCTCCGAGACCGGACGCTATATGCAGTATATGGAAGGTGTCAACGGGCGTGTGTTCAATTACAGTGACAACGGGGGATTCTCCTCCTTGCTGCTGCCGCAGTGGTATTTCGCATGGAAATACTCTGACGACTCGCTGCTTTATTCCGAGATACGCAAACTCGCTTCCTTGACAGGGACTGCCGGAGGCACCGAGGAGAGACTGCTGCCTATGGCAATGTCCTTTGTAAAGGATGTCAATCTGGACCGGTGCAAGGCCCCGGAGAAGAAAATGTGGGTAGGAAACGGCATGAACCCTATCTTTATGGTCAAGACCGGCTGGAATGATTCTCCGGAAGACAAATACCTTGGAGTTAAGGCAGGGCGTGCCCGCAATGGTCACGGTCACATGGACGCCGGTTCGTTTGTCTACGATGCGCAGGGAGTCAGGTGGGCGGCAGATCTCGGTTCTACCTCCTATACCGCCGCAGAAGTCGGTCTGAAAGCAATTGGCGGCAATCTGTGGACGATGACGCAGGAGTCCTTGAGGTGGAATATCTGCGTACTGAACAACAAGTATCACAATACCTTGACTGTCAATGGGGCCAACCATCTGGTCGAATATGTGTCCACTATCACGGAAACGTTCGAAAACTCTACGGAAATCGGTGGCACTGTGGATATGTCTCCTGCGCTGTCTGACCAGCTGGCGTCGGCGCGCCGCACGGTCAAGATAGTGGGGGACAGGGATCTCGTTGTCCTCGACCATATTACGGCGAGGAATGACAAGGCTGCATCTGTCCGGTGGAACATGATGACCTCTGCCGTGCCTACGGTATCTGACGGCTGCATAAAACTGTCGCTGGCAGGCAGGACCATGTATCTGAAGGTTTCCTCAGATGTCCCTGTGAGCCTGAAGGTCTTTGAACAGACTAAGGTATATGATTTTGATACAGTACCCTCAGGCGTGTATGCGGTTGGATTCGAAGCCGATGTTCCTGCCGGTGCGCAGGCGGTATTTACCACCACATTGTCACCGGAGCGCTAAAAACGACTCTCCGGACAATCCGAAAAACAAGTACATTTACAGATATTATGAGAAAATTCCCGATTTTAATGGCGGCGCTGCTTGCATGCGCCTCGGCTGCAGGGCAGTCGCTGGAGAACACGGTCCAGCCCGGTTACCGTTCCATCTGGTTCGAACTGGGTACGCGTACCGAATACGGAGTCAAGTATTCCGGAGGTTATGGTACATATACGGCCAAGCATTCTCCTATGGCGGTGTATGCCCCGGAGGTGGACAAGACATTCTTTGTCTATGGAGGTACGACTACCGAGAAAGAGCGCAAACTGCTCTGTATGATAGGATGTTATGACCACAAGACGGGTATGGTGTGCAAGCCTGTGGTCGTCTACGACAAGAGCGTGCTCGGAGTCAGCGACCCTCACGACAACCCTGCCGTGATCATTGACTCCGAGGGATATATATGGGTGTATGTCTCTGGGCGCGGTAATAAGCGTCCTGGTTTCCGCTACAGGAGTGTGCGTCCTTACGACATCTCCGAGTTTGAATGCCGCAACAGTTCTATCATGGCATATCCCAATCCGCGTTATGTGCCCGGACAGGGACATTTCCTCTTCTTTACGCGGTACGACGGACACCGCCAGCTCTTCTTCCAGACCAGCCCTGACGGCGACAACTGGAGCGACTATACGCAGATAGCCAGCATCAAAGAGCCGGGCGACACCAAATCCGGCCATTATCAGATTATCGGCCAGCACGGCGACCTGCTCGCGACGGCATTCAACCGTCATCTCAACGGGGCCTGCGACACGCGTACTAATATCTACTATCTCCAGACTCCGGACTTCGGCAAGACCTGGACAATGGCAGACGGCACTCCGGTGCAGTTGCCTGTCACGGTCAAGGACCATCCCTGCCGCATCCTCGATGCCGAGTCACAGGGCAAGAATGTCTATATCAAGGATGTCAATTTTGACAACGAGGGGCGTCCGCTTATCCTCTATGTCATGAGCGGCGGTTATGAGGCCGGTCCTGCAAACGGTCCTCGTGAGTGGTATGTCGCCCATTGGACCGGCAAAAAATGGGATTTCCAGTACATCACCTCCTCGACGCACAACTATGATACCGGAGGTATCTGGGTAGAGGGCAAGGTCTGGAGAGTAATCGGACCTACCGAGGTCGGGCCGCAGAAATGGGGCTCCGGAGGAGAAGTGGCGTCCTGGGTCTCCAAAGGCAACGGCAAATGGAAACTGGAGCACATGTATACTCATGACAGCCCTATGAATCATCAGTATGTGCGCCGTCCGCAGAATGCCTGCGACCCGTTCTATGCCTATTGGGCGGACGGCAATCCCGACCGTCTCACCCGTTGCCGCCTGTATTTCGGAGACTCCGAGGGCAATGTCTGGAGATTGCCTTACACCATGAAATCCGAATGGAAAAAGCCGGTCAAGGTCGATTTTGACCGGCCTGCAAAACGAAACTGGGCTCGCTGACGCTGAATGTCCTGCCGCCGAGAGTGAATGTTCCCGGCTGGTGGAACACCGCGCTGACCTTGCCCTTGTAGAGCACTGCCTGACAGGAGGCATCATTCCTGAGTATTCTGACGACGGCCTTGCGTCCCTTCTTATTAATGGAAGCGGCAAGCTTGGCCGTCTTTTTTGCGTCTGTCTGCGGCAGTATCATGTATGCGTAGGAGTCCGTCCTGTCAGTCGGGTGCTCAAACCAGCATTTGAATACATCCTTTTCATCGCTCCAGTCCTTGTATCCGGGGTCGATCAGATCCCATTTGCCGCTCTGCGGACCTGCCGTGTGCTGCAACTCTTTGCCGTCCACGCTGATATATCCTCTGCTGCCGTGGTGCAGCCAGTTCTTGCCGCTGCGCACCTCCGTTTCGAGCAGAGTCTGGTCTACGGCTGTGGTTATCCCTGTAAATGAGGGATTTGCGGAGCGGATGTCGCAGCCGAGATTCAGTACGCAGTCCTCAAAGAAGAACACCGTCTTCAGGGCATGCAGGCTGTCGCGCATGAGTTCCATGGTCGCCGCCATGCAGTTCTCGCCCTCCTGCCCGAACACATGTCCGGAATTGTTGCGTTTTGCAGCAGGGGAGTCGTCGCATTTGATGGGTTTGCCGTCTTCGTATGCGGTCACCCCGGGCACCTTTCTCCAGTCCCAGCAGGCGAATATGTTTTCGTACTCCTTGCCGCTCTCCATGACCATTACGGCTCCGTCAGCGGAGAAATTTGCGAGTGTATTCTCCTTGTTGGTAAATTCGAAGCCTATCGTCCTCTCGGAATGCATCCTGACCGAGCCGTACCACGAAGCGGTGCGGAACACTCCGCAGTCGGACCTGTGGAAATAGCGCCCTCCGAGCATGGTGTTGTCATGCGTCTCGGGCTGGAATATCTCCAAAGCCATGTTGCTGAATGCCTTGCTGTATTCGGGCATGGCCTCCGCCATGTTGATTGCAGTGATGCCGAGCGCATATCCCTTGCCCTGTCCGGCGTCGGGGAAATTCTGCCTGCCGCAGTAACTCGGGTCCATAACCCCTTTCCAGACGCATTCTCCGAGCCCGTTCTTTACGAAACTGGCTACAATCTCCTTGCGCCCTTCGTCAAAGTCGTATTCGGTCTCTTTCAGCACTCTGAACCAGAATGCCAGGTCCTGTGCGAATGCGAGACCGTAGTTGCCCAGCTGGTTCTGCGCACCGTGCTGATGGAATGACCAGTCTTCCTGTATGCCCTCTGCCGATGTGATGTATATCTCCTCCGCCATTATGCCGCAGGCTTTTCTTGCCAGGGCCTCATCGTCCGTCAGCATGCCTTTCATCAGATTGTTGGCGGCGAGCCATACCTTGTTCTGTCCTGTACGCCCGAACTTGGACCTCTCCAATACTTTCAGACCTCCTGCAATCTCATCCTGCGAGAGTTCATCGCGCATCATGAGCAGCACAGCGGTTATCTTCTTGGGCACGCCTATGTCATTGTGCCACCAGTTGGGGCAGTGTGGCTTGTTGTCAAACCACCA
>CAZKRZ010000112.1:0-5163 GCA_964555325.1 uncultured Muribaculaceae bacterium | reverse complement strand
TCCGCCGACACCTATATCACCTGCAGGGACATCGGTATCCTGGCCTATATGTCTCTGGAGTTCAGTCATAAAACTCTGGCAGAAACGCATCACCTCCGCATCGGACTTGCCTCTCGGGCTGAAATCAGATCCTCCCTTGGCACCGCCCATGGGCAGGGTCGTAAGCGCATTCTTGAATGTCTGTTCGAATGCGAGGAACTTCATGATACTGAGGTTCACGCTGGAGTGGAAGCGTATTCCGCCTTTGTAGGGGCCGAGTGCCCCGTTCATCTGCACGCGGTAGCCGCGGTTGATGTGGATCTCACCCTGGTCGTCCATCCAGGGCACACGGAACATAATCACCCTCTCGGGCTCGGCCATGCGCTCCAGGATTTTGAGGTCCAGCAGATGAGGGTCATACATCACATACGATGCGACGCTCTCGACGACCTCGCGCACGGCCTGATGGAACTCGCTTTCACCGGGATTTCTGGCGATGAGTCCTGCCATGAACGCGTCCACGAACTGTTTTGTGTTCTTCTCCATTTTGTCAAAGTATTAGAAATGAAACTATTGTCGGATCAATCTCTGACGGCTCACCCGCACCCGGACACTACGGACAAGGCACGACGCCGTTTTCCATCATGCAATTTAAAAGTTGTTTTTGTTTTATCCAATTTTTTCAGAATGACATTTTCGGAGCGTCCTCTTGCGCCCAAAACGGCAAAACGGCGAAAAACATTACAATTTGAAAAAACGCTCCGGCATTTTTTTATAAAAACCGATAAAGATTCGCTATCTTTATAGACATTATAAAACAGCTTCCGAAGCAAATGACAGAACGACATTTTGATGTAATCATAATCGGTGGAGGCATCACCGGTGCCGGTACGGCGCGCGACTGCGCATTGAGAGGGCTGAAAGTACTCCTCATCGAGCGCGGAGACATTGCCGACGGTGCGACAGGGCGCAACCACGGTCTGCTGCACAGCGGTGCGCGATACGCAGTCAAGGACGCGGAATCGGCACAGGAATGCATCAGGGAGAACAAAATCCTACGCAGGATAGCGTCGGCATGTATCGAGGACACGGGCGGATTGTTCATCACCCTGCCCGAGGATGCGGACACGGGATACGGACTGGATTATCAAGCCAGATTCATAGACGCATGCCGCGATGCCGGCATTGAGGCGGAAGCCGTTTCCCCTCGGGAGGCACTCGCAATGGAGCCCTCCGCCAATCCCCGGCTCATAGGTGCTGTCAAAGTGCCGGACGGCTCGGTCGACCCGTTCCGCCTGTGCGCTGCCAATATCCTGGACGCGCAACTGCACGGGGCTGAGATATTGACCCGGCATGAGATTTCTTCTTTCATCATGGATGGAGACCGCGTCATCGGCGTGGAAGCATACGACAAGTCCAACGGGACAGCAGGGCGTTATTTCGCCGATGTCACGGTGAATGCAGCCGGCATATGGGGACACCATATCGCATCCCTCGCCGGTATCAGTCTCAACATGTACCCCGCCAAGGGTGCGCTGCTGGTCTTCGGCCACCGCGTCAACAACATGGTGCTGAACCGTTGCCGCAAATCCGCCGACGGCGACATTCTCGTCCCGGGATGCAGCGTCACCGTAATTGGAACGACATCGACAAAGATACCTTTTGAGGAATGCGATGACATACATGTGTCGCGCGAAGAGGTCGAATTGCTGCTGCGCGAGGGCTGCGCATTGGCTCCGTCCCTCGCAAATACCAGAATATTACGCGCATACGGAGGCGTTAGACCTCTCGTCGCGGATGACAGCGATCCCACCGGACGCAACATCAGCCGCGGCATCGTCTGTCTCGACCATGAGTCGCGCGATGGCATCAAGGGGCTCGTCACCATCACAGGAGGCAAACTGATGACCTACCGTCTGATGGCGGAGCAGGCTGCCGACGCAGTCTGCCGCAAATTAGGCGTGAACACAGCCTGTGCCACCGCTACCACTCCGCTCGTCGGATCGGAGCACGGAGAGGCAAATGCGGAGAGCCTGCCAAATCTCATCAAGAAGGTATTCCCCGTCAAGCCCAGTCTTGGCCAGAAAGCCGCTGCAGAGCGTCTCGGCAACAGGGCTGCGGAGATTGATTACAGCAATCCCGAGGACAGACGCGTGATATGCGAATGCGAAGAGGTGACCGTAGGCGAGATCAAGCACGCGGTCAAGTTCTTGGGCGTCAAGACTCTCGAGGACCTGCGCAGACGCACCCGCGTCGGCATGGGCACATGCCAGGGCACATTCTGCATCTGGAGAGCAGCCAAAGTGCTGGCTGACGCCCTCGGCACTCCGGACAAGGCGGAGGATCTGACCCGTTCTTATCTGAACGAGAGATGGAAAGGCATGATGCCGGTAGGCTGGGGCGAAACGCTCCGCGAAATGGAATTCATGCAGAGAGTTTACAAAAACGCAAAACCGCACAGCTATGGCGATGAATTTTGATGTGGCAATCATCGGAGGCGGGCTCGCCGGCATGACAGCGGCGCTCGCATTGCACCGCGCCGGACTGTCCACAGCAGTGATCAGTTCGGGGCGTTCGATACACGCGGTGGACTACAGGACATTCCGCAGTGAGGGAGGCACGCTCCTCCTCGGAGACAGCGCCGAGAGGATAGACGGGCACTCGATATATACCTCGAGGCTCGGCAGCGGCACTCCTATCAATGCCGGCATCATAGTGCTGGCAGGAGGCAAATTCTTTGGAGGCGGCATTGTCTCGGACATGGAGGGCATCAGAGAGCCGTTGCTCGGCGCGGATGTCGAATGCGACGGAACATTGTTTGCGGCAGACTTTATGGACGAACAGCCGTTCATGCGCTTCGGTGTCAGGACTGATGCCGATGGCCATATACTCATCGGCGGCTCCGCTGCCAAATACGTATTCGCCTGCGGCGAAATACTCGCGGGCATCTCCGCCGCCGACAAGGATTCGGACAGACAGATAACAGACAGCGCACTGAAAGTGGCGCAAAAGATAATAAGCGATGCAGGAAAAGGAAATCAGCAAGTTTAATTTCGAGCGCTGCCAGAAATGCGCCATCTGCACCACCGTGTGCCCCGTGATGGCAAACAATCCGCGCTACGCGGGCCCCAAGCAGTCCGGTCCCGACCAGGAGAGGTATCGTCTCGTGAACGGGCTGTTCTATGATGACGCCATCAAGTATTGTCTCAACTGCAAGCGTTGCGAGGTGGCATGTCCCAGCAACATCAAGATTGCTGACCTCATACAGGCCGCCAAGATGAAATACGGGCACGGTCCCGGCATACGCGAACTGATGGTCGCCAACACCGATTTCGTAGGCTCGCTTGCTGTGCCGTTCGCCCCCGTCGTCAACTGGGGACTCGGTCTGAAGCCGGCTAAAGTAGTGCTGGACAAAACTATAGGCATAGCCAAGAGTGCTCCAATGCCGAGTTATGCAGGCAAGACATTCACATCCTGGTTCAACAAGTATGCGGCAGAGGGTCAGAGTGCCTACAAGCGGCAGATAAGTTATTTCCACGGATGTTATGCCAACTACAATTATCCGCAGCTCGGCAAGGATTTCGTGGCGGTGATGAACGCATTCGGGTACGGAGTCAATCTGCTCAAGGACGAACGCTGCTGCGGAGTCGCAAAGATTTCCAACGGCCTGGCAAAACAGGCGGCAAAGGACGCAAGACACAATATCGACCTCATGCGCAAGTCGGTGGCAGAGGGGCGCGATATTGTCACGGTATCGACCTCATGCACGCTGACGATGATTGAGGAATATCCCCACCTGCTCGGGGTGGACAATGCCGACGTGCGCGACCATATCAGGCTCTTCGAGAGGTTTATCTGGGAGGCTATCGAGAGCGGCACGATCAAGCCTGTCTGGAGGACGGATTACAAGGCGCGGGCGGCGTACCACACGCCATGTCACCAGGAGCGTCTCGGCTGGAGCATATTCACAGTCAATCTGCTCAAGATGATACCGGGGCTGGAACTGACCGTGCTGGACAGCAACTGCTGCGGCATAGCAGGTACCTACGGATTCAAGAAAGAGAATATCGAAGTATCCAAGAGGATAGGCGCACCGCTGTTCCGACAGATTGAGGAGGTTGCAGCCGACTTCGTCGCATGCGAATGCGAGACCTGCAAATGGCAGATAGAGGGCAACACCACGGCACGGGTCAAGAATCCCGTTTCGATATTGGCTGAGGCCCTTGATTTAGAGAAAACGGCGGCACTGAACAGGGGCTAAACCTTTCAGTGCCGGCAAAACTATTGCGCCGGTCAGGCCTTTTTGCGGACAGCGTCCAGATTCATCTCCACGAGCGCGATACCGAGCATGTCTATACGCACGGCTATGCGCTTGGAGCCGTTGAAATTGACCAGTTCGCAGACATTCCCTTTCAGGGGGCCTTCAATAATCTCGACAGTGTCTCCCGGAGCAAGTTGGGCGGTGACAAAGGTCACAGGGGTAGAAGAATGCTCGACCATAGCCTTGAATGCCAGCAACTGGCTTTCGGGAACTATGGCGGAGCGCTTGGTAGCGCGGTCAAACATATATCGCGGGATCTGAGGCACTTCCTTGAGAGTGCGGATGCGCCCCGGCTCGTCGGTGTGGACGAATATCATGTGAGGGAGGACCAACTGCTCGACAATCTTGATGCGGTCGCTCCATTTGCGTTTCACATTCTGCACGGGCAGATAGCATTCTATCCCCAACCGCGCCAGCATGCGTGCCGCAACGCGCTCCTGACTCGGCCGGACAAACGCTACAAACCAATGTTTTCCGTCATCTGCCTGCATGGTGGACAAAGATAGCAAATGTCCCCAAAAAAGGCTATTTTTGAACCTGTTTTGAAATAAATGCCACAGATGACCAAGGACGAAATACGCAGAGAAGTCAGACGGAGACTCTCCGTCCCGGGAGTCAGCCGGGAAATACGTAAAAGCACGCTCGCCGCCATATTCGATTCGGCAGAATGGCACGCGGCGCAGCGCATTCTGCTGTATTGCGCATTAGCGGACGAGGCGGCTACCGGAGCTCTCATAGCCAAGGCCATCGATGAGGGCAAGGAGGTCATTCTGCCGAAAGTGGACGGAGATATGGTGAGACTGTTTCGTTATTCGCCTGCAGAGGGGTTGCAAGGAGGGCGTTTCGGCATAGACGAGCCGGCG
>CAZKRZ010000111.1:0-5191 GCA_964555325.1 uncultured Muribaculaceae bacterium | reverse complement strand
GCGCATTATACAGTTGCTCCCCGTCAATGACACCACACGCAGTGGCGAATGGTGCGATTCGTACCCCTACAGTCCGACATCCTCATTCGCATTGCATCCTCTCTATATCCATTTGCCCGAAGTGGGCGTCCCGGAGACTCCGGCGTACAAGCGTCTGCAACAGGAGTTGAATGCGCAGGAGGAGTTGGACTATCCGAGGGTGTTCAAGGAGAAGACGGCCTTGTTGCGCAAGGCGTTCGCGAGTTGCAGAGCCAAGGATCTCGCTTCGAGGGGTTACAAGCGTTTCTGCAAGGAGAATGCTTACTGGCTCTATGAATACTCGGAGTTCTGCGCGCTGCGTGACGGCGTGGAGGCGGACTATTACCGCTGGGTGCAGTATCATCTCGACAGGCAGTTTGCCGAAGAAGTGGCTTATGCCCACAGCAAAGGCGTATATTTCAAGGGAGACCTGCCTATAGGCGTGAGTCGCGAGAGTGCCGATGCGCATTGGCATCCGCAGCTGTTCAACCTCGATTCCAATGCCGGTGCGCCGCCGGATTTCTTCTCGCGGGACGGACAGAACTGGGGCTTCCCGACATACAATTGGGAGGCTATGGCGGAGGATGATTACGCCTGGTGGAAGGCGCGTCTGCGCAAGATGTCGCAGTATTTCTCCGCTTTCCGCATAGACCATATACTCGGATTCTTCCGTATCTGGGAGATTCCTGCGGAATGCAGGGGCGGCCTATATGGACATTTCAACCCCTCGATACCCTATACCTCCGAGGAATTATGCAACATGCAGTTGCCTACGGATGGATTGTTCCTGCCCGACCCCAGACATGAGGGGTGCTGGCAGCCCATGATTACGCCGACGGGCAAGGACGGGCTCGAATGGTGGCAGCGCGAACGCTATGAGGCTCTGTACAATGATTTCTTCTATCACAGGCACAATGCCTTCTGGTGGCGCAATGCTGAGAAGAAACTTCCCGAGCTGCTTTCCGCTACGGGAATGCTTGCCTGCGGTGAGGACCTCGGTATGGTTCCCGATTGCGTCCCGGATGTCATGGAGCATGAAAAGATACTCTCCCTCGAGATGGTCGGTATGGACAAACACCGTCCCTGGCCTTATCTGAGCGTCTGTGCGACTTCCAGCCACGATATGGATACCCTGCGTATGCAGTCACCGGACGACCGCACTCCCGTAGAATGCGAACGTATCATCTGCGACCACTTGAGCAGCGCATCCATGCTGGCGATATTCCCCTTGCAGGACTGGCTGTCACTGGACGGCCGCCTGCGCAGGGAGGACTTCCGTGCGGAACGCATCAACGAGCCTGCCAATCCGGAGCACCATTGGCGTTTCCGCATTCATTTCGATCTGAAAAGACTGCCGTTGGAGGGCGCATTCATCGCCAAGGTAGGCGATCTCGTGCGCCGTTACGACAGGTAGCCTTTACGGCTCTTGCAGGACCTTGGCGTGCGGTGATGTAGCCACAGCCGCTTTCCAGAATTCCGTATATCCGGGCTGTGTCAGTCCCTCGGGCATGCCTTCGGAATACTGGGAATGCTTGAACGCGCCGTTTTCGTCCTGCGCCTTGACATTGCCGTCTATGTATTTGACCAGCAGGGTCTCTTCTAATTTGCTCCATGCCTGGAATTGCTTCTGGGCGGTCTCTATGGTGTAGTCGGTTGCCATTTTGCGCAGCTCTTTGTCCATGCGGCGGGGGCGTTTCTGCAGACGGGTGTAGACATCCAGCATTGCCTTGTCATTGGCGGGGACGAGAGTCTCTATCTGGCTGTTCTCGAATGCGTCGGCGTGCGCCCTCACAAACGGGGCCATCCTGTCATACATCTTGTAGCAGGCGTTGGCCACGCGGTTGCAGATCCAGAATGCAGATGTAGGCGAGTAGTGCAGCAGGTCTCCGTTGCCGGTGCGCATGCTCTCGGGTACATCCGTAGTGCTTGTATATATAGGTGTCAGATACGAGGTGGCGGCATCATCGCAGCCAAACCACAGCAGTCCGCCTATCTGGTCGGGGAGGTAACTCCTCGACTGCGCCACGAACCAGAATCCCGTCTGCTGCGTGGCGATTGCCCTCTCGTTGATGTATTTCTTGCCATCGTGCTCAAATCCCATGGGTCTCCACCTGTACGGCAGGGCGTTGCCGCCTGCGCCTATGTCCTGTGTCATATCCATGGGCGTACCCTCGTAGTGGTCGCGCATCACGTCGGCTACATCCTTGACGCCTATCTTGCGTGAGGGCTTGATAAACAGAGGCATTTCCCCGTCGAGATTGTATCCCATGGCGAAGTCCAGCCATTTCTCTGCAGGCTCGCTGTGCTCCTTGCCGTCCTCTCCGATATAGGTGAATGTGCCGTCTCCGAGTATATTGAATGCACTCCAGGTCCTAGCCTCGCAGGCTCTTGCGCCGCTGAAATCCAGAGGATTATAGGCGTCCCTGAATGAAAATTCCTCGTCCTTGCCATTGAACCAGCCTTTTTCGCGTGCGAATGAGATGACATCCGGGGCGTAAAGGCAGTTCTCGGGGTCATTCAGCGGAAAGCGTGTGATGCGTGACTGGTTGGCATGGGCGCAGATATATCCGTCAGGTATGCGGCGAGCGACCCAGACTATGCCTTTGTTGCCGTTGCCCTTGCCGATTAGATCCATGATCCAGGCCTCTTCTCCGTCCGTGATTGAGAATGTCTCACCTTCGGAGGCATAGCCGTATTCATTGGCAAGCGATACTATGGTCTCTATGGCCTCGCGTGCGGTCACGGCCCTCTGCAGGGTGATGTATATGAGGCTGCCGTAATCCATTATGCCTGTGGTGTCTACCAGGTCATGGCGTCCGCCGAATGTGGTCTCACCGATGATGAGCTGGTGCTCGTTCATATTGCCCACTGTCTGGAATGTATGAGGGACTTGGGCGATGCGTCCGAGAGGGCGTTGCGTGTCCCATTCGCGTATGTCGAGCAGTGTGCCCGGCTTCCAGTCTGCTGCCGGGTGGAAATACAGTTCTCCGTAGAGCCAGTGCGAGTCTGCGGCGTAGGAGACCATGCAGGAGCCGTCTTTGCTGGCCCCGCGGCTGATGATGACATTGGTACAGGCATCTGCATCGGATGCGGACAGCATCAGCGCGGTGCAAAGTGCTGTCGATAGGATGGATTTCAGTCTCATTTCAGAAGAGCGTCTTATCGTATAATGTAAAAAATTGCTACTTTTGTCAATTGTAGTCGGCGTGTGTGCCGGAATTGCCTGTTTTGAGGCAATGCGGACCGTCTTTCTGCAAATCTAACCATTTCTGATGAAATCGGGTAATCCGTATTGATACAAGGACGCCCGACCGAATGATGATATGAGACTGATGAGAATGTTTTGGCTGTCTTTGGCGGGCGTTTTGGCCTGCCATGCGGCATTTGCCCAAGGGCAGAATCCGGATGAGGCTGCTGCCGAGAGGGCAAGGCAGTTGTTTGAGTCTATCGACACGCAGGTGGAGAAAGACGCAAAGACCTACAAGCTTGAGGAATGGCAGATATTCAAGGTGGATTCCACTCTGACACATGATTATCAGGCCATGTTTGCGGAATGCGAGAAACTGGCTGCCTCCAAAGTGGGCAATTACGCCATGTATACGCAGGTGCAGGACCATTGGGCGGAGCAGACTTACCGCGCCTACGAGCAGATACTCAACCCCGAACAATGGGCGAAGTATCTCAAGAGCGGAGCTGCCCGTGCCAAGAAAGCCCGCGACAAGAGGGCGGCCAAAGTCGCTGATAATGAAAAGAAACTGAAAGAAAAATTGGGAAAACATGAATAGGGAAGACATAGAACGGATCAAATCCGAAATCGATGCGCTCAAGTGCAAGACCGCTGCGGAAGTAGAGGAGGCAAGAATCAAGTTCCTCGGCAAGAAAGGTGAGATTACAGCTCTGTTCGACGAATTCCGTGAGGTCGGTAAGGATCTCAAAAAGGAATTGGGACGGCCGCTCAACGAACTCAAACAGGCTGCCATTGCGCGTATCGAAGAACTCAAGGCCGCCGCTTCGGATACGGCAGGCGCTGCCGGTGCAGTGCATGAGGACCTTTCCATGCCCGGCGACCCTTATGTGCTTGGTTCCCGTCACCCTGTCTCGATAGCCCGTCAGGAGATTGTGGATATTTTCCGCAGGTTCGGATACAATGTTGCGGAAGGACCCGAGGTCGAGGATGACCATCATGTGTTCGAGGCGTTGAATTTCCCTCCCAACCATCCTGCGAGGGATATGCAGGATACATTCTTTGTGTCTGCAGGACACCTCAATCCTATACTCCTGCGTACCCATACCTCCAGTGTGCAGGTGCGTACCATGGAGAAGATGCCGTTGCCTATCAGAGTCATTTGCCCGGGGCGTGTGTTCCGCAATGAGGCCATCAGTGCCCGTGCGCATTGCATCTTCCATCAGGTGGAGGGTCTGTATATAGATGAGGGAGTGACATTCGCAGACCTCAAGCAGGCCATATTGCTGTTTGCCCGCGAAATGTTCGGTGCGGATACCCAAATCCGTATGCGCCCGTCATTCTTCCCCTTCACAGAGCCTTCTGCAGAGGTCGATGTCAGTTGCAATATTTGCCACGGCAAGGGCTGCAATATCTGCAAGGGCACAGGCTGGCTGGAGATTCTTGGCTGCGGCATGGTGGATCCCAATGTGTTGGAGGCTTCCGGAATCGACAGCAAGAAGTACAGCGGATTTGCATTCGGTATGGGTGTCGAGCGTATCGCCATGCTCAAATGGCAGGTCAATGACCTCCGCCATTACTTTGAGAATGACATGCGTTTCCTGCGCGAGTTCAGCACCGCTACCGAGGTATAATCGGAGAATGTAAAATTTTTTGCTAATTTGATCGAAAAAATTTGCGGATAACAAATTTATTCGTACCTTTGCAATCCCGAAAGGGACATACGCGGAAATAGCTCAGTTGGTAGAGCGCAACCTTGCCAAGGTTGAGGTCGCGGGTCCGAATCCCGTTTTCCGCTCTCATAAAGTTCTAAAGCACTCAAGTTTTCACTTGGGTGCTTTTTTCGTATAAGCCCGAATGCCCCCCCCTGTTGATCGAGAACTCGGAGTATAATATAGGACTCTAAAGGAGCATCAAGGGGCTATAGTTTTACCGGGCTCATGGGTAAAACCCTGTGTTTAGGCGTAGATATTCTGTAGCCTGAAGAGG
>CAZKRZ010000110.1:0-5247 GCA_964555325.1 uncultured Muribaculaceae bacterium | reverse complement strand
ACCTTCCCGATAGAGACGGCGGTCAATGGAGCGACCGATGTCAGGCGCGTGAGGAGTTCTTCCTCTACCGGTTTCTCCATTGTAAATGTAGAATTTGATTGGGGTACAGATATTTACCGTGCCAGGCAGATTGTCAGTGAGAAACTGGCAATGCTGGGTGACGACCTGCCTTCCGGGGTCGGCCGTCCTACGCTCGGGCCTCAATCCTCCATAATGGGTGAAATGCTTGCGATAGGATTGACGGCGGACACTACATCGCTTGCGGACCTTCGTACGATTGCCGACTGGAGCATACGCCAGAGGCTGCTCGCAATGGGTGGAGTGGCGCAGGTCTCTGTAATTGGAGGTGATGTCAAGGAGTATCAGATACTGCTCAATCCCCGCAAGATGAAGCAGCGTGGCGTGAGCATGGATGAGGTGATTGAGGCGTCTCAAGGCATGAACAGTAATGCTACCGGCGGTACATTGTACGAATATGGCAGCGAGTACATTATCAGAGGCCTTATTTCGACCTCGGATGTGGAGGAACTTGGGAAGAGTGTAGTCAAACTGTCGGACAACGGCAAACCGATTTATCTTTCGGACATTGCCAAGGTGCAGACCGGTGCCAAGACTCCCAAACTCGGAGTTGCGTCCAACGACGGACATCCGGCAGTGATAATGACAGTGACCAAGCAGCCTAATGTCAGCACGATAGACCTGACTGCTAAGATTGAGGACGCTCTTGAGGACATGAAGCCTACAATGCCGGCTGATGTCCATGTCCGCACCGACATATACAGGCAGTCGTCATTTATCGAGAACTCCATAGACAATGTCACGAAATCCTTAGTGGAGGGCGGTATATTCGTCATCATAGTTCTCTTTATCTTCTTGATGAACTGGAGGACTACGGTCATCTCGCTTATATCTATCCCGATGTCCATCCTTATCGCCATCTTGTGCATGAGGGCTATGGGCTTTACAATCAACACCATGAGTCTCGGCGGTATAGCCATTGCCATCGGATCTCTGGTGGATGATTCCATCGTGGACGTGGAGAATGTATTCAAGCATTTGAGACAGAATAGATTGCTGCCTCCGGAACGCCGGAAGAGCGTCATTGCGACGGTATTCGAGGCGTCCAAGGAGGTCCGTATGCCAATGCTCAATTCGACCTTGATCATCGTTGTCTGCTTCCTTCCGCTGTTCTTCCTGTCGGGAATGGAGGGACGCATGCTCAAGCCGCTGGGTATCACATTTATAATCTCCCTGTTTGCGTCTACATTTGTTGCTCTGACTCTGACTCCTGTCCTGTGCTCGTTCATGCTCGGCAAGGACACGAAGAATGCCGATAAGGAGACCTGGCTGGTGCTGCGTCTCAAGACGGTATATGATGTCGCGCTGAAATGGGCGTTGAGGCACAAGGTTGCAGTGCTGTCCAGTGCGGCAGCCCTGTTGGTGGTGGCTCTGGTCGCATTCTTCTCGTTCGGACGCAGTTTCTTGCCTCCTTTTAACGAAGGTTCGTTCACTATATCAATGAGTTCGGTGCCGGGTATCTCCATAGAGGAGTCCGATGCGCTCGGAGCGCAGGCAGAACTTATATTGGCGGATATTCCGGAAATCAAGACCGTCGGACGCCGTACAGGCCGTGCCGAACTTGCCGAGCACAGTTTCGGTGTGAATGTCTCCGAGTTTGAGTGCCCGTATGAACTCAACCATGGCCGTTCCCGTGCGGAACTGACGGCCGATGTGAGGGAGAGGCTCTCTGTCATTCCGGGAGTGAACATAGAAATAGGCGGTCCTATATCCCATCGAATCGACGAGACTCTGTCCGGTACCAAGTCCAATATCGCCATCAAGCTGTTCGGTACTAATCTGAATAAGATGTATCAGCTCGGAGGGGAGATCAAGGAGGCTATAGAGTCTGTTCCAGGTATTACCGATGTCAATGTGGAACAGCAGATAGAGCGTCCTGAACTCGATATAATACCCCGTCGTGATATGTTGGCGGCGTATGGTATCACCATGCCCGAGTTTGCAGAGGCGGTGTCCCTGCTGTTGGAGGGCGAGGTCGTGTCGCAGGTGTATGAAGGCAACAAGGCATTTGACCTTACCCTAAAACTCGAGCCTGATGACAGGGGTACGGCTGAGCGTATCAAGGATGTTATGGTCAGCACTCCCGACGGCAGGCACATTCCTCTGTCGGATATAGCCGAGGTGAAGTCCGGCACTGGTCCTAATACAATCAATAGGGAGAATGTATCCCGTAAACTGGTGATTTCCTGTAATGTCACGGGAGGAGATCTGAGCAATGCCGTGTCGGGAATACGCGAGGCGGTCTCGCAGAAAATCAGCCTGCCGGAAGGTTATCACATCGAATACGGCGGCCAGTTCGAGAGCGAGGAGCGCGCGTCCAAGACAATCGCACTCATATCGGTATTCTCGCTCATCGCCATATTCCTCCTGTTGTTCGGAGAATTCCACAATACGGTGCAGACTCTGACTGTAATGCTTAATCTCCCGCTGGCACTTATCGGCGGCGTGATTGCTATATGGTGTGACGGTGGTGTCATGAGCATTCCGGCGATTATCGGATTCATTTCGCTGTTCGGTATCGCTACGCGAAACGGCATGCTCCTGGTAGACCGTTACAATGCCCTGCGTGCAGAGGGGCATTCTCTGGAGTCGGCCGTGCTGAACGGCTCTCTGGATAGGCTCAACCCGATATTGATGACGGCGATAACATCGGCTCTTGCCCTTCTGCCCCTCGCTCTTGGCGGCGATCTGCCGGGCAATGAGATACAGAGCCCTATGGCGAAGGTCATTCTGGGAGGTCTGCTTTCCTCTACTTTGCTTAACGGCTTTATTGTGCCGGTCATGTATGTCTTAACAAATAGAAAGAATGATAAAGCTTAAATATAGTGTTATTGCATTTGCGGCTCTTCTTGCTCCGCTCTGCCTCAGTGCGCAGAGCGAAGTGGATGAGGTGCTGAATGTGGTAGTCCGCAATAGCGCCAGACTGAAAGCGGCTGCGGAACGTCTTGATTATGAAAAGTATGTCAATGCTTCGGAGAAGATACTTGAAGACCCGGAATTCGGCTTTAATTATCTGTGGGGGCAGGGAGACGAAGGCGGAATCAGAAGGGATTTCAGTGTTTCCCAGTCTTTTGACCTGCCGACACTTGCCGGAGTGAGGCGTGGCTTTGCCGGCTCTCTGGACAAGATGGCGCTTATACAATACGAGTCTGAAAAGGTCGAGGTCCTTTCCGAGGCAAGAGGGCTGTGCTCGGACATTGTTTATTATAATGTACTTGTCGCGGCTCTTGAGGAGTGGCAAAAGGATATGCAGACCCTGTATGATGCTACGGTGCGTAGGAGCGAACTTGGAGATGCGGCGGTCCTCGACCTGGCAAAGGCACGCCTGCAGCTCTCTACAGTGCGTTCCCGTCTGACCCGTGCGCGCTCCGAACGCCTGTCGTGCCTCACGCAGTTGAGGACACTTGCGGATTCGTCTTCCTTGGAACTCACTGCAGTCGAATATCCTGGGGCTGATATGATGCCCGAATTTGATGCGTGGTATTCAGCGGTGATGGAGCATGATCCAGAACTGCGCTACGCGGCTTCGGATATGGATTCCAAGAAACTGCAGCTCAAGATAGACAAAATGTCCTGGGTACCGAAGTTGAATGTCGGATATATGGCGGAACTCGGTCCTGCGGAGAAGTATAGGGGAATGACATTCGGAATATCCATTCCTATATGGTCCAATGCCAACAAGGTCCGCAGTTCTGCTGCGGCAGTGCGTTATGCCGAGGCGCAGAAAGAGGCTTCCGAGCAGGCCGTCCGCAACCGTCTGGTCAGGACCTGGGAGGAGGCGTCCCGTCTCCGCGAGGTGGCTTGCGAGAGCCGTGCTGCTCTGGCCGAGGCTGATCCGAGGGAGGCGCTGTCCAAGTCTTTGTCTTCGGGGGCTATCTCGGTTTTGGACTACATACTCGAGTTGGGAATGTATTATGACGCGCTGGAACAGACGCTGCTTGACGAAAAAGACTGGCGTGGCGCTTGGATAGAACTCCAGAAGTACTATCTTTGATACATGGACAGTAAATACTGCATAGCGATGTTTGCGGCCGCACTTGTGTCGGCCGCAACTCTTTTTGCTCGCGAGGTCGGGAACACTACGGATAATGCCGTTGAGGCAGATCGTGACGGCGCTGCCAATTGTTTTGTCATAACATCGGCAGGGGAGTATACGTTCAGTCCGAGGAAAGCGGACGGTACCAACCTGAAAGAGTCAGTAAGGGGCGTTGAGGTCCTGTGGGCTTTGGGGGCTGGCACTTGCCAGAACGGGATAGTCTCCGATGTGCGCTTTGATGGAGAATATGTACGCTTTCGTACGGCAGAGTCGTTGGCCGGCGGCAATGTGCTCATTGCGGCCACGGGAGAGAGTGGGGAAGTGCTGTGGAGCTGGCATCTGTGGCTTTTGCCGGGAGGTTTTTCCGAGTGCGCTTATGGAGACGAGGTGATGATGGACAGGAATCTCGGGGCTCTGTGTACAACGGGCAGGCAGGATGAGGCAACGGCTCTCTATTGGCAGTGGGGGCGCAAAGACCCGTTCCCGAGAAGCCCTCTGCATGTGCTTGCCTCCGATCCTGAATGCGGCACAGAGGCTTATGCCACGGCCCATCCTACTACGTTTTTAACGGGGAATGACAAGAATCATGGGTGGCTCTATACTTCGGACGGCAGCGCAGACGCTTCGCGCTGGGGTGCGGACAAGACTGTAAACGATCCTTGTCCTGCCGGCTGGAGGATTCCGGACGGGGGATTAAAGGGCGTGTTGTCCGCAGGGGAGGGCATGCGCATATATGACTCCTCGGAAACCGGGCTCGGCGCGTTTGCCGGTGACGGACAACAGTCATGGCTTCCGGCGTGCGGATACCTGTCCTGGGATGACGGTAGGGTGCATAATGTGAAGGCGTACGGCTTTTATTGGACATTGGGGACTGCAGGGCATTTCGGCAGGCACATGATGTTCTTCCGGAATGGTTATCAGACACTTGAGCATGCTACTTATATGTCGTATGGTCAGAGTGTCCGCTGCCAGAAGGTCAAGGAATAGGCATAGAATGCGAAATTTTTGAAAAATTTTCGTGAAAACTTTGGATAATTAAAGGTAAATACCTACCTTTGCAATCCCCAAACGGTGGTACGATTCGTTAGCTCAGTTGGTAGAGCACAACACTTTTAATGTTGGGGTCTCGGGTT
>CAZKRZ010000109.1:4169-5265 GCA_964555325.1 uncultured Muribaculaceae bacterium | reverse complement strand
GGATTTTTTTATCAACCGCAAAGTTATCCTGCAATCCTGCCGCAAAATCTCTATTTAAATCCGCACAAGATCCTATTCCACATACAGAAGAAGCCCTTTGAGGTACTCCCCTTCCGGATGATATATGCTCACGGCATGATCGACCGGCTGCCCAAGACGCGCGAGAATGCGCACCCTGTGCCCCGTATGGGCGGCAGCCGTAAACACCGCCTGTGCAAATGCCTCCTTATCCACCGCCTGCGAGCAACTGAATGTAAACACGAGCCCTCCCGGAGCCACCTTGGCGATTGCCGCCTCATTTAGACGCCTATAAGCCCTCAATGCATTAGGCAGCGCAGAACGACGCTTTGCGAATGCCGGCGGATCCACAATCATGAGATCATACTTATCCTCCTGCACCTCTGCCAGGAAATCCATGGCATCCGTACAATAAGATGTATGCTTGTCCCCGTCAAAGCCATTCAAAGTGACATTCTTATCCACCATATCGATGGCGCGAGCCGAACTGTCCACCGAGTCCACATGCACCGCCCCTTCAGCAAGCGCGTAGACAGAAAAACCTCCGGTATAGCAAAACATATTCAAGACATTGCGCCCTGCCGCATAGCGTCCTACGAGCGCCCTGTTGTCACGCTGATCAAGGAAAAAGCCCGTCTTCTGACCGCCGGCCCAATCCACATAGAAACGATGACCGTTCTCACAGACATGCAGGTCTTTGTCTTCAAATCCGTCCGCACGCATCAGATACCCGTCCACCGGCTCGAACCCTTCCCTGAAAGGCAGCGTGCCGGAACTCTTGTCATACACGGCCTTGAGAGCGTCACCGAATACGGAAACGAGTGCCTCACATATCTGTTTCTTCGCCCGGAACATGCCAACCGAATGCGCCTGCATGACACAGACGCCATCATACCAGTCAATAACCAGTCCCGGCAGCCCGTCTCCCTCGCCATGCACCAGGCGATAGCAATCCGTCTCCGGAGAATCCGTCAGACCGGCAGCGCGACGCACCTCCAGGGCAGAGGCTATCATCGACTTCCAGAACTCCAGCCCGATCTCGCCCTCGACGAAACTCAACACCCTGACGGCAATCGAG
>CAZKRZ010000109.1:0-4159 GCA_964555325.1 uncultured Muribaculaceae bacterium | reverse complement strand
GAGCCGCTCTGATAATGTCCCACGGCCAGAAAGTCCCCTCCGGCAGAACGCACTTCCACCACATCACCCTCCGCAGGAGTGCCCTGCATATTGGCGATAGCCCCCGAGAACACCCAAGGGTGAAAACGCTGCAGAGACTCTTCCCTACCTTTTTTTAGTATTATTCTTGCCGTTGTTGTCATCGGGACGTCTGTTTGGATTCAACTGCTCCGGAGTCAGCGGATGCTTCTCCGAATTCATAAGCTTGATATACATCTCCCTGCACACCCACGCATCGGTGGCAGCATAACGCTTCTGCGCATCCGAAAGTTCCTCCGCCTCCCAATTGGAGAGCTGCTGCGTCTTGGAAATACGTATGCCGAGTATGATGGCAGCCATCTTCTTGACACTCTTGTCACGGATGCCGTACTCCCAGACTATACGCTGGAGATCCACAAAGGAACTGCTCTTGAAATTGACATATTTCTGCAAACCATGCACATCGTCAGCTGTAGCCGCACCGACCTTGATGATATTCTCATCCGCCAGCACCTTGTACACCTTCTTGATGAACATGAGCTTATTGAGACGGAACAGATAAGCCCTATCCTCCCCCGAAAGCTGGAGCAGAGCCGTCTTGTGATGCTTGGCATCAGGACCGAACGAGGGTCTGGTCTCCGTATCGAAACCTATTACCTTCTGGGACTTGAGATAATCGAGAGCCTCCCAGAATCTGCGCCCGATCTTGTCCACGACGATGATCTCCCCGGGGAACGAAGTCAGAGGAAGTGCCTCTATCTCCTCTGGAGAGATACTAATCTTGTACATAGGAAACGTATGTTTGAGATGCTTCTGTCATGATGTCGTTTTCCAGCCCGGCAGGCAGGAGACTCCAATCCATCTGCATGAGTGAATATACCCCGCCGTCTGCGGGCCTTGTGATGTAGACGCCAGCCCGGGGGTAGGAGACGTCATGGGTAAACAGGTTGCGTCCGCGCAGCAGCGCATACACGCTGTCAGCCACAGACTTGCCTGCCGAAATGAATGTGCATCCCTCACTGATGAGCGGATGCAGGGATGACATCGAGTTGTCCAGCAAAATGCCGGCATACTCATCTCTCAGACTGTCATCTCCGGTCTCGTAACTGTCTATCACCACGCAGTCTATCGCAGCCCTGCGACCGTCTGCATAGTAAGACTCGAGCAGCCTCTCCAGAACGTCGCCGCCACCGAGGCTGTCAACACATGCGAAATAGACCTGATACCTGGCGCCTATCTCGCTGCATATACGCATATAACTGTCAGAATGCGGCATATCCGATACAATCGCAACATTGGTATACCCGGCCGCATCAGCGGCCGCGAGCATATCATACGCCGGATACAGCACAGGCAGCCCGACTCCCGTCGCAGCCAACAATGTATCCACATCGAAACGGGCAGCAGCAGCCATCGCCGGCGATGCCATCACCAGCACCTTGGCAGCATTCTTGGAATAAACTTCCACACTGTCATAGGCATTGCCGAAACACAGCGTGTCGAGAGATGCAACCAGCGCCCTGACAGCCGTTTCGCGCAACACACTGTCCGCGGCCAGCGCATAGGTCCTGTCGATGTCAAACTGGGAGACTATCCTCTCCCCTGCAAAATCAGGCAGGCGGTCAGGAATCTTCCCTCCGTCAATATTGTCGTGCTCGTCCGACTCCAGCAACACAGCAGAAAGCATGGCCGCTCGCAGAGGGTCATCGACTACCACTATATCACACATAGGATTATCAGCCCTATACGAATGCAGGACCGAATTCATATGCGCCTCCTCCCCGGCAATGATTTCACTCACCAGGCTGATAGCCCTCCCGGAACCGTCATTCCGGAGAGAACAAGCGGAGAACAACAACGCGCAGAGACTGAGTCTGATTACAGCACGGACAGACATCTGACTATATTTTTGTTGCCGCGAATACGGCATTCATCAGTATATAAATGACAATGGCGAGCACGATGACAAGCGACCAGTCAAGCCCGAGAGCCGCCACTATCACAGCGGCAATCAGGACATTCAGGACGAATGCCAGACGCTTGCGCACAGTAATCTTGCTGTCACCCTTGCCGAACTTGAACGAGAACATCGGCAGTTCGCACAGCATGAGCGCACCGAGGACCAGGGCAAACAGCGGCAGAAATACATAGCCGCATGCCCACACCGCCAGGAAATTGCCGTTCTCATGCACCATGAAATAGCAGAGCGCTCCGCAAAGCAGCGCGGAAGCGGGTGCCGGCAGACCGAGAAACGAATCATGCTGACGATCATCCACATTGAACGCGGCGAGCCTCAGCCCGGTGCATACAGCAAGCAGAGCAGGCACATAGCAGAACACACTGTCCGAGAATGTACTGATACGCATAAACTGCACAAGCATTACAGCCGGCAGCACTCCGAAACTGACAACATCCGCCAAAGAATCGAGTTCCTTGCCCTTGTCCGAATACGCATGCAACAGCCTTGCCGACAGTCCGTCCAGGAAATCAGCAACCGCCGCGCCGAGCATCAGGAAAAACGCGATGTCGAATCTCGAATCACAGGCAAAAATCACCCCGAGAACTCCGCAGAGCAGGTTCAACGAGGTGATTGTATTGGGGATATGCCCTCTCATTATTTAATGCCGAGCTTATCCTTCAGAGCCTGAGGCAGAGCGTCCTTGTGAACGATGTAGTCCATGGACTGGTTCTTGACGAAGGCCTCGCTGGCATACCAGATGCCCTTGTACTTGCCGACCTCGCCCCAAGAGTTCTTTACCATGTAGTATTTGCCGCCCCACTGATCCTTGGCGATACCGAAAATCTGCATGCCGTGGTCGTCAGTGATGCTCTTGTTGTCCCAACCTTCCTGACGGGACTCCTGAGTGGCTTCCAACTCCTTGGGAGGAAGCTGCTCCTTGACTGCCTTGCCTTTCTTGGCTGTCTTCTTGTCTGCCTTGGTATCCTTGCCGACCCACCTCTCCTGATCGGAGCCGCTGGTCTGTGCAGCCTTGACATCCACGAGCACAGCCAGACCGTCACGGGTAAATCCGGGGGCGCTCACATCAGAGCCCCATGCAACGGTATAGCCATTCATGACTGCATTCTCGAGCACTTCCATAAACTCGTCGACAGGGATATTGTAAGCCTCATCCCAACGCCAGTTGTCAGCAACCTCGAGAGCGAACTTGGTATAGAACGGATGATGTGTGAACGAAGAGAGGGTCACATAATCATCAGGGTTAAACTTGAGAGCGTCACGCCATGACTCGGGAGTATACTCCACGCCATTCACGGTGAATTTCTCGGGGTAGGCACCGAGGTATGCATCCAGCACTGACTGGAAACCGCGCTGCCATGCAGTAGAAAGAGTCTTGTTGGGATTACTCTCTACAGCCTCGATATAGCCTTTGAGGACAGCATCCAGCTCTCCGTGTACAGGGAGTTCTGTACCATAGTTGAGACCGGGCATGGCCTCCTGAGGCACAAATCCATAGTCTGCAATGACATGGAGGACATCATCACCCTCGCTACCGGCAGAAAAACCGAGATTTCCATCCACCATAATGTATTTGCGAGCCCTGTCCATATAGGAATGGCTGACCACAAACATCTCAGAGAAATCAGGATACTGAGCCTCCTCCAGACCGTTGATACGGATTACCTCGGACTCTACGAAGCCGAGAGTCGAGAATGCCCAGCAGGTACCGCTGCGATTCTGGTTCTTGATGGAAGTGATAGGGTTGGCCTTGACAGTCGTAAACTCATAGTCGGGCCAGTCGATTGTGGGGCGCTGGGCATACGCAGACAGCGTCAATGCCAAAGCGACCGCGGTAATAACGGTTTTGCGCATAATGTCGCCTTTTTACAAATAAAGGGTGGCTCGCGGGGCGAGTCACCCTTCAATTATGATACAGTGGAATTACTTCGTGATGACTTTGGCCATCTCGAGCACCTTGTTGGAGTAGCCCCACTCGTTGTCATACCATGCGCAGACCTTTACGAATGTGCCATCCAGCTGGATACCTGCCTTCTCATCGAAGATGGAGGTGTGAGCGTTGCCCCTGAAGTCGGTGGAAACGCAAGCCTCGTTGCAGTATGCGAGAATGCCTTTGAGTTCGCCCTCGGAAGCCTCTTTCATTGCAGCGCAAATCTCCTCGTA
>CAZKRZ010000108.1:0-5271 GCA_964555325.1 uncultured Muribaculaceae bacterium | reverse complement strand
TGTCAGCCGCAACTTCTTGTTGAATGCCGCTGTCGTTCTCCCTCCAAACTGGAAACGCTGTCCCTCTATGCTGTTGAAACTGTATAATTTGCCTATCGGGCCGAATCCTATCTTGCCGACCTCCATGTATCCGACGATGGCTGTGGACACCACAGTGTAGATGTCTCTGTAAATGGGGACGTTCTTGACTGAATCCACCATCTCGTATATGCCTTGTTCGCGTTCGCTCAAACTATACGGCCTGGCATTGGCCCAATAACTGTCGTCCTTGTCTCCGGCACCCTTGTGGACCATCACGTTGTCACCGATTTCTGCAATCTCCCTGCGCAGCGGGGCGTTAAATTCCGGGTTGGAATACGCCATCTCCCGTCGCCCCAATACCGAGACCATGTTGGAAGAGTCCCTCATCGTCACGGAAAAGTCCACATACATCCTGTCGCTTTTGTAAAACCAGGTGCTGTCGCCGACCATGCGGTTTTCGTTGTCAATGACGAGGTCGCGTATCCAGTTGACATTGCTGCCTTTCTTGAGCTTGGCGTATATCTTGCGCAGGGCGAAATCCTGCTCGTCTATCTGCATTTCCCCGTCGAATACGGGGGTGGACACGGACTTCTTGGGATGGAAACGTATGAGCCAGGTGTTGCGTCCGTCGATATTGAGACTGTCTATCAGGTAATAATTGTAGAACGAAAAGCCTCCCGGATGCAGTGGAGAGGGGATTTCGACATTAAATGCGTTGATATAGTTCTGATAGAAATTGGTCTTGAGGTGCATGTTGCCGGTAAACTGCGCCGCGGTCTCCACATTGTCGAGTCCCGAAATGCGCGATGCCTCAATGACTTCCTTGTCCACCACCGGGTCATCCTTGTGGTAGCGCCTGGACTTGGTCTCTGATATCATGAAAGGCAGGTACGGCTGTCCGGAGATGACCGAAGTGTCCATGTACTCGAATATAAAACCGAATTTCTTGCGGAAAGCCTTGTTGCGTATCTGCGAGTCCGCGTTGGTCATGTCGAGTTCCATCTTGGTGTAGATGTCGCACTGATAGGTCCTGCGACGTTCCGGGTCGTTTTGCCTGCGATGCTTGTCTATCTGGGCGAGTATCCACCTCATACGGCTGTCGTCCGGCTTGACCACGGCTGCGTTCAGGCTGCCGATGACAGCATTCAGCCGGAAATCCACTTCCTGATAGGAATGCGGACTGACAGTCATTTCCTGCTCCTGGTATCCGAGAATGCTTGCGCAGAATGTTGACGGGACTTCTTCTCTGGTCTCTATTTCGTAGTAGCCGTCCAGATCGGTGGAGACTCCTATGGCCGTGCCTTTGAAGAACATGCCGCAGAATGGTATGCCCTCTCCTGTATCCGCATCTGTCACCCGACCTTTTATCCTTGTCGGTTGGGCGAATGCGGATATGGCGCAGGCCAGCAGTATGGATACTGCGACCACCGGCTTCAGTACACGAACCTTTTTCATTAGCGCTATCCTAATCAATGCAAATATAAAATAAAACACCAGTATTTTGATTCTATATTATTAGTTGTTTTTGACTATCTTTGCTGAGTATTAAAGACACTATTGTAACCAAATGACCAGAAAAGTATTCTTTACTCTGCTGACGGTCTTCGTAACACTCGTATGCTTGTCGTCTTCGTGCGGCAAGAGTGAAGGGGAAACCCCCTTGGATGTGCAGTTTGAAGTGCCGTCTTCCGTAGAACTCAAAGCCGGGGCAGATACCATGAGTTTCCGTATCATGTTCGGAAAAGCCCCCGAGATGTCAGACTTCGTTTTGTTCAAATCCACTTCCGGAGAATCTGTAAACTGCCCGGTCACCGGTGTCGGCAACAGGTATTTCAGCATATCCCTGCCGTCCCCGCTGTCCTCCGGCACATGGGAAGTATATGTGTGCAGGGGCAAACAGAGCAAGTTGATGGGCACTACGTCCGTGAGCATCTCTTCCGGCCTCGACATTACTCCTGACAAGGGCGTGACGATATATGGAGTCGTCTCCTGCGCCGGCAAGGGAGTGTCCGGTGTGGTCGTGTCCGATGGCGTGGAGACCGCACAGACAGATGCGGACGGTGTTTACCAGTTGCGCTCCGCCAAGAAATACGGCTATGTCTTCATTTCCATTCCGAGTGGCTATGAAGTTCCTTCAGTGGGCGTTCTGCCCAAGATGTGGAAGGCTGTCGATTCAACAAAACCTTCTGCTTCCGAGCGCAAGGACTTCGAACTGATAGAGTCTGCCGGAGATGACTTTACCATGTATATCCTTGGAGATATGCACCTTGCCAACAGAAACAATACCAAGGATATGACGCAGTTCAAGTCGTTTATCCGTGACCTCAATTCCACCATCGATGTCGTCCCCGGCAAGGAATATGTGCTTACTCTCGGAGATATGACTTGGGATTGTTACTGGTTCTCCAACAGTTTTGATCTTTCTACATATCTCAATCTGGTAAACGGAGGTTTCTCGGACATTCAGTTCTTCCATACCATGGGCAACCATGACAATGATTTCACCGGAGCCGGTGATTTCGGCAAGGAGCAGGCTTATCGCGATGTGCTCTGTCCGACATTCTATTCCTATAATATAGGTAAGGTGCACTTCGTGGTGATTGACGATATAGACTATATGAGCACTGTTGCCGACACCAAGGACAATAAGGGTGAAATGCTCACAGATAATAGGTCTAAGTATAAGAATCAGATTGTCAATGATCAGATAGAGTGGCTCAAGAAGGATCTTGCCTATGTTCCCAAGTCCACTCCTGTCGTGCTTTCCACTCATGCTCCTGTATATCGTCCGGTTACAGGCACGCCCAATACATATAAGGTCGGCTTGGAGAGTTCCCTCTCTACATCTTCAGGCACGAAAGCGCTCGAAGATGCTCTGGCGGGGCGCAAGGTGCATATCTTTACAGGACATACGCACAAGACATTTACATACGACAGGACTGCATCTACCGGTATATTCGAGCACAATGCCGGTTCCGTGTGCGGAGACTGGTGGTGGTGTTCATCCCTCACTTCGGGCATAAACCTTGCCCCGGACGGTGCTCCCGGTGGCTATACGGTCTTGTCCGTGTCTGGTGATGATTTGAAGTGGTATTACAAGTCCACCGGCTATCCCAAGGAGTATCAGTTCCGTGCCTATGACATGAATGAAGTCAGAAAGGTCATTACGGGCGATGCGATGAAGAAAACAAACGGCTACGATAAAAGAAAGTCTATCGCTGATGGATTTGTCACGGAGATGGCGTCTTATGCCGAAAATGAAGTCCTCCTGAATATCTGGAACTATGACCCCTCATGGGACATAACTGTGACGGAGAACGGCAAGACTCTCGATGTGACGAGGCTGTGGGGTAATGACCCTCTTCATATATTGGCCAAATCCATGAAACGTATAGATGTGTTAGGCTATTCCGAGCCTTTCAACCATTTCTTCAAGGTAAAGGCTTCCGGACCTGCCACCACTCTTGAAATCAAGGTGACCGACCGTTTCGGAAATGTATACACCGAGACTATGGCCCGTCCCAAGAAAATGGACGTGGATAAATACAAGGCCTCTAACTTCGGCAAATAACAAACTTTATAACTTATTTAACTAATCCACCTTTTATGAACGCATTACAGAAAATTGTTGCGTCTCTGGCGGTATTGACGGCGGGCATCATGTCCCTGTCTGCACAGACCAGAGATGTGTCGGGAATCGTTCTCGACAATCAACAACAGCCTGTCGTCGGAGCAGCGGTATTCGTACCAGGTACAACCAACGGTACAATGACCGGTGTGGACGGCGATTTCTCTATCAAGGTGCCTGCCGGAGATGTCCGGCTGGAAGTGTCCTGTCTCGGATATGAGACCAAGATTATCGAGGTGCGTGCCGCGCAGGCGCGCGTACAGGTAGAACTTGCCCAGGATGCGATGCTCATTGACGAGACCGTCGTTATCGGCTACGGTACTCAGAAAAAGGTCAACCTGACCGGAGCCATCTCTGTAGTAGACAGCAAGGAACTTGAAGACCGTAGTTCACACAACCTTGTGACTATGCTGCAGGGTTCTGTTCCCGGACTCAACATTACCACATCGTCAGGTAACCCCGGCAGTACAGGCTCTCTCAATATCCGCGGATTTACCTCCATCAACGAGTCGAGCCCTATCGTCCTCATCGACGGTGCTCTCGGTGACCTCGAAGATGTCAACCCCAACGATGTTGCCAGCATTTCCGTCATCAAGGATGCTGCGGCAGCTGCCGTTTATGGAGCACGTGCCGCCTATGGTGTCATCCTCGTCACGACCAAATCCGGTTCGTCCGACGACGGCAAGGCCAAGATCCGTTATAGCGGACGTCTCGGTTGGGAAGAGCCTACCACATCCACGGATTATGAGGACAGGGGCTATTGGTCTGTCTATACTCTTGATACATTCTGGAAGACCCAGGCTGCAGGTGTGCCCTACACAGGATATACCGAGCATGACATGATGGAGCTTCTCGCCCGTGTCAATGACAAGACCGAGCATCCCGACAGGCCTTGGGTCGTCGAGGAGGTGCGTAACGGCCGCAATCAGTGGATCTATTACTGCAACACTGACTGGTATCACGAGATGTTCCGCGACAGACATCCTGTGCAGCAGCACAATGTCTCCGTCAGCGGCGGCAACAAGAGCATCAAGTATTTCCTCTCTGCCGGATATGACCGTCAGACCGGTATCATGAAGTCGGCGGAGCCTGACGTGTTCGACAAATATAATGTCCGCGCCAAGATCGATGCCAAACTCAACAAGTACATGAACCTGTCCAACAATATGTCGTTCTACAGTTCCGACTATTCTTGGATCGGTGTCGGTGACATCCAGGATGTATTCCGCAATCTGCGCCACACTCCTGCTTCGTTCCCTCTCTTCAACCCTGACGGTACGGGTCTTTACAACAACCCTCTCATCACCGGTGGTAACTACAATGTCGCCAACGGCCGTCAGATTGTGTTCGCCATGGGTAAGCACAAGAACTTCGACAAGAAGTTCAACTTCACCAATACCACCGAACTCGTCATCCGTCCCATGGATCATTTCAACATCACTGCCAACTTTACATATCGCAGGGTTGACCGCAACGAGATGCACAGGACCGTCAATATCCCTTACGGTATCCGTCCCGGTGTGACAGGCGCCTATGTCACAGGTGCAGGTATCAACGCACTTGAGGAGCGCTCAAGGCGTTATGACTACTATAGCGGCACCGTGTTCGGTACTTATGAGAAT
>CAZKRZ010000107.1:0-5299 GCA_964555325.1 uncultured Muribaculaceae bacterium | reverse complement strand
CCTTGTCGTCATCTACCTCATCTTCTTCGTCATCGTCATCTTCGCAGTCGATGTCGTTGGGGTCGATGCCGAGGATATTCTTGCTGCTGACCTCACCGGGCAGACGCCTCTTGTCGTCGGGGAGATCCTCGAAAGCGACATATCCGTTCTCGAACTCTATCGGATCCGGTCCTTTGCTCTCGACGAGCGTGGGGAACTGCACTTCGTGATTGCTTTCGCCCTCCAGAGTGACATTCACGCTCTTCTTGTTGGTGGTGTCGTAGAAATACACAAATGATGTTATTCCGGCCTTGATGGTCTGCTCGATGGTCACCTGGTCGCAGGCGCCGCTTCCGAGGTCGAACAGTCCGTATCTTGCGACAACTCCGGAGGTGTCGTCCAGACCTTTGAACAGAATGAGCTGGTCCGCGGGGAATACCATGTCGGCGCGCATCTGTTTGTGGAATGAATAGAGGGTGTTGCCTGCGTTTATTTCGTAGAGTCGGAAGAACCCTTTTATACCGGCTAATGTAACTCTGTACTTGTATGTCATCTGTGTGGACCTTTTCTCAAACAGTTTCTCGAAAGCGGACCAAAGTTACAAAATTATTTCATGCTGTTGCAAATAATATTCAAAAAGGCTAATTTTGATTATATGATGTCAACGCTCGTCGATACATATCATAGCATCGCGGCCCCATCCCGTGGCGTGTACAAGGAGCTCGGCAGCCGTTTCATCGCGCTGGCGTACCCTGTGGAGACAGAAGGGGAGGTCAAGGAACTGGTGGATGCCGTCCGCAAGGAGTATCACGATGCCAGGCATCATTGCTAGGCCTATAGGCTCGGTCTCGGCGGTACCTTATATAGAGCAAATGACGACGGCGAGCCGTCGTCGTCTGCCGGCCGCCCTATACTCGGGCAGATAGACAGTGCCGGCCTCAGCGATGTCCTTATTGTAGTGGTGCGTTATTTCGGCGGCATCAAACTCGGCATTCCGGGTTTGATACGCGCATACAAGACCTCTTCGCGGGATGCCATCGATTCGGCGGAGATAGTGGAAAAGACCGCTTCGCGCCGTTTCCATCTGGCATTCGACTATATTTCCGTAAATGATGTGATGAAAGCCGTCAAGGATATGTCCCTGCGTGTGCTGTCGCAGACTTTCGATGTGAGCTGTAGCATGGAGGTGAGCGTGAGGCTGTCTGCCGAAGAGGATTTCCGTGACAGGATTTCCCGCATAGAAGGCTGTAAGATAGAGGCTGCCGATGAATGAAAGTGAAATTCCAACCAATTCTATAATTTTGGGTAATATGAAAAAACATGTTTTTACCGCAGGCCCCTGCCTGCTCCCCCAACAGGCGATAGACGCGTCTGTAAAGGCACTCAATGATTTTGCCGGAACGAGAGTTTCCTTGCTGTCCGTGTCGCACAGGACCAAGGAATGGGAAGCGGTGATGGACGAGTGCCGCTCTCTGTGGCGTGAACTCTTGGATATTCCGGAAGACTATGAGGTCCTTTTCCTCGGAGGAGGAGCGAGTCTTCAGTTCCTCTATGTGGCCATGAACCTCCTCGAGCACAAGGCCGCTTATCTCGACACAGGCGTGTGGGCTGCAAAGGCTCTCAAAGAGGCAAAGGGCCTCGGCGAGGCGTACGCCCTGGCAAGTTCCAAGGACAAGAACTATAGCTATATTCCCAAGGATTTCATCATTCCGGAGGATGTCGACTATTTCCATATCACGACGAACAATACCATTTACGGTACGGAGATAAAACATGATATGGACAGTCCCGTGCCTCTGGTGGCGGACATGTCCTCCGATATACTCAGCAGGCGTGTGGATGTCTCCAAATACGCTCTGATATACGGCGGTGCGCAGAAGAACGCAGGCCCCGCAGGTGTGGCGTTCGTGATAGTACGCAAGGACATTCTCGGAAAGGTGAGCCGCTACATCCCTACAATGCTGGATTACAGGGTGCACATTGACAAGAAGTCCATGTTCAACACCCCTCCGGTGTTCTCTATCTTCGTCATGAACGAGACCCTCAAATGGCTCAAGTCCATAGGCGGTGTGGATGCCGTGCATGAAATCAATGAGAAAAAGGCGGCGACCCTCTACGCGGAGATAGACCGCAACTCTCTGTTTGTGGGCACGGCGGCGCACGAAGACAGGTCTATAATGAATGTATGTTTCGTGATGGCTCCCGGCAAGGAGGACCTCCAGGACGAGTTCCTCGAGTTCTCCAAGGGCTACGGCATCGTCGGTATCAAGGGCCACCGCTCTGTAGGCGGATTCCGCGCTTCCATATATAACGCGTGTACGCAGGAAGATGTCGATGCCCTCGTCAAATGTATGCAGGATTTCGAATCGTCACATAAATGACATTGCCCTATGAAAGTCCTTCTCGCAACACAGAAACCCTTTGCCGCCGCTGCGGTAGACGCGATACGAGGCATAGTGGAGAATGCCGGACATCAATTCGCCACGCTGGAGAAATATGCTGACGAAAGTGCTCTTGTAGAGGCTGTTGCCGATGCCGACGCGCTCATCGTGCGCTCTGACAAGGTGACGCCTGCAGTGCTGGACGCCGCAGTCAGACTGCGCATCGTCGTCAGGGCTGGCGCCGGATATGACAATGTGGACCTGGCGGCCGCTACCGCTCATAATGTGGTGGTGATGAATACCCCCGGACAGAATTCAAATGCCGTGGCGGAACTCGCCGTCGCCATGATGATATTCATGGCGAGAAACCAGTTCACTCCGGCTACAGGCACGGAGATATATGGCAAGACGCTTGGAATACAGGCATTCGGGCATGTCGGACGGCTTGTCGCAGCCAAGGCGGCTGCGCTCGGCATGACAGTCAAGGCGATTGACCCGTTCCTCACTGACGAGCAGATTCGCGAGGGCGGTGCCGAGCCTGTGTCTTCGCTGGAGGAACTGTATTCCTCCTGCGACTATGTGTCAGTGCATATACCGGCAACGCCGCAGACAATAGGTTCCATTGGTTATGAACTGATTACAAGCATGCCCAAGGGGGCGGTGCTCGTCAATACGGCGCGCAAGGAGGTCATGGACGAAGCCGGTCTGGACAAGGCCCTTGCCGACAGGCCGGATCTCAAATATGTGGCAGATGTAGCTCCGGACAACATTGAGCAACTCAAGGAAAAGTACGGTCTGCGCGTCTTCGCGACTCCCAAGAAGATGGGAGCGCAGAGCGCCGAGGCCAATATCAATGCAGGCCTTGCAGCCGCCCGTCAGATCTGCGATTATTTCGCGACAGGAAATACCCGTTTTCAAGTCAATAAATAGCATTCAATTATGGTAAAGGTAAGACCGTTTGCGGCGATACGCCCGGCACAGGACATTTGCGCAGAAGTTGCAGCTCCTCCCTATGATGTGCTTGACAGCGCAGAGGCCAAGTCGATGGCAGGGGAAAAGTCCCTGCTGCACATAACCAAGCCCGAGATTGATTTCGAGCCGATGTTACCTGACCATGACCAGAGGGTCTATGACAAGGCGGTTGCCAATTTCCGCCTCTGGCAGGACAAGGGATGGCTCCGTAGGGATGCCGCTCCATGCTATTATGTATATGCGCAGACCATGGACGGGCGCACACAGTACGGACTGGTGCTCTGTGCCAATGTCGATGACTATGCGGAGGGCAAGATCAAGAAGCACGAACTCACGCGCAAGGACAAGGAAGACGACCGCATGATACATGTGCGCATCCAGAACGCCAATATCGAGCCTGTATTCTTTGCATACAGGGATGATGCGGAACTCGCGGACATTGTCTCGGCTGCCGTTGCAGTGCCTCCTGTGAACAAGTTCACCGACGAGAACGGATTCGTACACGAGTTCTGGGTGATAGATGACAGGGAGGTCGTCAAGCGTATCACGGAGATATTCACTACCCGTGTGGATGCCCTCTATGTGGCTGATGGTCACCATCGTACAGCCGCTGCAGCCAGGGTTGGAGCGGAGAAGCGCGAGCATAATCCCGACCATACCGGCGACGAGGAATACAACTACTTCATGGCTGTCTGCTTCCCGCAGAGCCAGTTGAAGATATTGGACTACAACAGGGTGATACGCGATCTCAACGGACTGTCTCCCGAGCAGGTGCTGGACAGGCTCGCAGAGGATTTCGAGGTCGTCTGCCAGGGAGAGGAGACGTATTCTCCCAAGGCGTTGCACGAGTTCTCCATGTATCTTGGCGGTAAATGGTATTCTCTCAAGGCTCTTCCTGGCCGATATGACGATACTGACCCCATAGGCGTGCTCGATGTCACTATCCTCTCCGGACTGGTGCTCGACAAGATATTCGGTATCAAGGATTTGCGTACTGACAAGAGAATAGATTTCGTCGGCGGTATCCGTGGACTCGGCGAACTGCGCAGGCGCGTGGACAGCGGAGAGATGGCTGTGGCATTCGCATTGTGGCCGGTCTCGATGGAGCAGCTCATGGACATTGCCGACAGCGGGGCCATCATGCCTCCCAAGACGACCTGGTTCGAACCGAAACTCCGTTCCGGTCTCGCCATTCATACATTGGAATAAAAATATATCATGGACATCGACAGGGATACATTGCACTCCAAACTCAAGGAGTTCTTTGGATATGACACTTTCAAGGGCGAGCAGGAGGACATCATCACCCATCTGATTGGGGGAGGAGACGCTTTCGTGCTCATGCCTACGGGCGGCGGCAAGTCATTGTGCTACCAGCTGCCGGCCCTTGTCATGCCCGGAACGGCTATCATAATATCCCCGCTCATCGCGCTGATGAAGAATCAGGTCGATGTCATACGCGGATTTGCCTACGGCAATGAGAGTGTGGCGCATTTCCTCAATTCGTCCCTCTCGCGTCAGGAGACCGATGCCGTATATGACGACCTGTCTTCCGGGCGTACCAAACTCCTGTATGTGGCGCCGGAGTCGCTGACCAAGCCGGAGAATGTGGCGCTTCTGCGCAGCCTGCATATCTCGTTCTACGCTGTGGACGAGGCACATTGCATTTCCGAATGGGGACATGACTTCAGGCCGGAGTACAGGCGTATCCGTGCCATCGTGGATGATATAGGCAGGGCGCCGATAATCGCCCTCACGGCTACGGCTACTCCCAAGGTGCAGAGTGATATTCTCAAAAATCTCGGTATTGGCGAGGCGCGTGTGTTCCGTTCTTCGTTCAACCGTCCCAATCTCTATTATGAAGTCAGGGACAAGGCGGATGCGGAGAAAGACATCATCCGTTACATCCTCCAGTCTCCCGGCAAGGCAGGTATCATCTATTGCCTTAGCCGCAAAAAGGTGGAGGA
>CAZKRZ010000106.1:0-5391 GCA_964555325.1 uncultured Muribaculaceae bacterium | reverse complement strand
GCATCAATATTGAGCCCGTCCACATTGGGACGACGGCCGACAGCCATCAATACCTTGTCCGCCACGACCTTATACCGCTCATCGCCCTTGGTATACTGCACGGCAAGACCATCCGCCTCTTCGACTATGGCATTTACGCCTGCAGAGGTCTCGATAGCAATGCCGCGCCGGGAAAGCGCGAGTTTGAGCCGCTTTGCCAGGTCCGCATCGAAACGCGGCAGGATATGAGGGGCGTATTCCAGCACAGTGACTTCACTGCCGAAACTGCGGAATACGGAAGCGAATTCCAGACCTATCACACCGCCGCCGATGACTGCGAGGCACTTCGGGACTTCTTCCATGTCAAGCATGCCTGTGGATGTAAGGACGCCTGGCAGTGACGCACCGAGAATAGGCAGCCCTGCAGGAGAGGAACCGGTCGCAATGATTATCTTGTCAGCGGCATATTCAGTCCCGTCCACAACGACCGTATGCGCGTCTTTCAGAGACGCCATGCCAGTCACCACGGTAATGAGTTTGTGCCTGAGCAGCTGGCCGATACCGTCCCTCAACTGGGCTACGACTTCGCGCTTGCGCTGCGCTATGGCAGAGAAATCAAAGGGCATCTGCCCTGATACGATTCCTCGCGCCGCCGCACGGGACAGGTCTTCAGCCATTTCCGCATAATGGCAGAATGTCTTGGTCGGGATGCACCCTTCGTTGAGACAAGTCCCTCCGAAGGGTCCACCGCTGACCAATATTGTTTCTATACCTCTGTGCGCCGCTTCAACTGCGGTCTCATAACCGCCGGGCCCGGCGCCAATGATGATTATCTTCATGACGGTAACCAGCGCAGTATGGGATTGCGTGCCGCAGCCGTCTCGTCCGGCCGCGAGATAGGCGTATCATGCGGTGCTCCGTGCAGAATGTCCGGATCTTCCGCAGCCTCGCGTGCTATCTTGTGCATCACATCTATAAACTCGTCTATAGTCTCCTTGGACTCCGTCTCCGTAGGCTCTATCATCAGTGCCTGGTGGAAGAGCAGCGGGAAATAGATGGTCGGGGCATGGAATCCGAAGTCCAGCAGCCTCTTGGCGACATCGAGAGTCGTCGCACCGGGCTTGCCGGTGGACGAGCCGTCGTCAATCAGACCGTCGAAGACGAATTCGTGCTTGCAGACAGTGGCAATCGGGAGTTTGTAGGCATCCTTGAGGCTCTCCTTGATATAATTGGCATTGAGAGTGGCAAGTCTGCCTGCCATTGCGATATGCTGTTTGCCGAGCATCAGGATGTATGCGTAAGCCTTGAGTATGACTCCGAAATTGCCCATGAACGCGGAGACCGTGCCTGCAGTGAGTTCTCCATCCCGCCGTATATGGAAATGCCCGTCATCACCTTTGACAACCGCCGGCACAGGCAGGCAGTCGGCAAGATGTCCTGCAACGCCGACCGGACCGGAACCGGGACCGCCTCCTCCGTGAGGAGTGGAGAATGTCTTGTGCAGATTGAGGTGCATCACGTCAAATCCCATGTCACCGGGGCGCACGACACCGAGCAGAGGGTTCATGTTGGCTCCGTCATAATACAGCAGTCCGCCACAGCCATGAACGAGTTCCGCTATTTCGCGAATGTCCTTTTCGAAGAGACCCAGAGTATTGGGATTGGTCATCATTATGCCGGCGACATCCGGTCCGAGCAGAGGCTTGAGCGCCTCCACATCTATCAGCCCGTCCGCATTGGACTTGACCTCAACGACAGAGAGGCCGCAGACGGCAGCAGAGGCCGGATTGGTACCGTGAGCACTGTCTGGTACGATAATCTTGGTGCGCGCCATGTCTCCACGGGATATATGGTAGCGGCGCATAATCATCAGACCGGTAAGTTCGCCATGTGCTCCTGCACAGGGTGCGAATGTGAAATGCTTCATGCCCGTAATCGCGGCGAGACAGCGGTCCATATCATATAGGACCTCCAGCGCGCCCTGCACCGTACTCTCATCCTGCAATGGATGCAGCGCCTTGAATGCAGGCATTCCTGCGACTTCCTCGTTAATCTTGGGATTGTATTTCATGGTGCAGCTGCCGAGAGGGTAAAATCCCGTATCCACACCGAAATTCATCTGGGAGAGATTGGTATAATGCCTGACCACATCGGGCTCGCTGACCTCGGGCAGATGGAGCGGCTCTCTGCGCTGCAATGCTTCCGGAATCACGACAGCATCGCCGCAGCCGGTATCCGCCAGCGTATATGCACGGCGTCCCGGTTTGGACAACTCGAATATCAATTTGTCATAGTATTTCATGCCTGCATCTCCTTTATCACATCCACGAGGCCGTCTATCTCCGCGCGGCTGCGTTTCTCCGTTACACAAAAGCTCACATAGCCCTCCTCTGTACGCAGCGCCGCGAAATATCCGGCGTCATACAGCCTTGCACGCAGCGCATCAGCGTCCACGAGAGGACGGAGCACGAATTCCTTGAGGAAAGGCCTGTCAAATACCGGCTCGAACATGCCAGTGGCAAGCAGACGCTCATACAGATAATGCGCTCCGGCAAAGGACTTGCCGTTGACCTCGCGCAGTCCCTCCGGGCCCATAACTGACATGTATATAGTCACATAGAGAGCCATCAAAGATTCGTTGGAGCAGATATTCGAAGTCGCCTTTTCACGACGTATATGCTGCTCGCGCGCCTGCAATGTCAGGACAAAAGCCCTCTTGCCCTGCGCATCGACAGTCTGTCCGACAATGCGTCCCGGCAGTTTGCGCATATGCTCCTGACGGCAGGCAAGAAAACCTACCGAAGGTCCGCCGAACATCATCGGAGCACCGAGAGACTGTCCGTCTCCTGCCGCAATGTCGGCACCCCATTCTCCCGGAGTCTTGACGACGGCGAGCGCACTCGGGTCGCAATACTGTATAAACAGCGCCTTGTCCCCGTGCAGCGCATCGGCAAATCCGCTCAGGTCTTCTATGATACCATATCTGTTGACCGACGGCACTATGGCTCCTGCCACATCTCCGCCGGCAAGCATTCCGCGCAGGCTGTCTATGGATGTCTGTCCTCCGTCAGTCTCGATATACCCGACATTCACGCCATGATAGCCGGCATAGGTCTCGATGACCTTGAGCACATTGGGCAGCAGAGTCCTGGAGAGCAGTATGGTATTCTTGCGACGGGTGCACGCCACCGCCATCAGCATGGCTTCAGCGGCTGCGGTAGGGCCGTCATACATGGATGCGTTGCTCACATCCATGCCCGTCAGACCGCATATCATGCTCTGATATTCAAATATATATCGGAGAGTACCCTGGGAAATCTCGCTCTGATAAGGAGTATATGCCGTAAGGAACTCCGAACGCGACAGCAGATACGACACCACAGCAGGAGAATAATGGTCATACGCCCCTGCGCCGACAAATACCTTCAGACGCGGATTCTTTGCAGCAAGAGCCTCAAAGTGCTCCCTGACCTGCTCCTCCGACATGGCGTCAGGCAGATCATACTCCCCTTTATAAATGAAATCAGGCGGGACGTCGGCGTAGAGCGCATCCAGAGAAGACACGCCCACACGCTCGAGCATCCGCCTGATATCCTCCTCGGTATGAGGAAAATATGCAAACGTACCCATAATCTATTCCGTCGCAGTGGAAGCCTCGTACGCTGCGGCATCCATCATGCCGTCAAGTTCGGATTCGTCACTCATCTCGACCTTGATGATCCAGTTGGCGAATGCATCCTCGTTGATGAGTTCCGGAGCATCCTCGAGTGTATTGTTCACCTCGATGATAGTACCCGACACGGGAGAATACAGTTCGCTGGAGGCCTTGACGCTCTCGAGCGCACCGAAATCCTCACCCTTGGAAATCTCGTCGCCGGCGCAGGGCAGGTCCACATAAGTGACATCGCCCATCTCATGCTGAGCATAGTCGGAAACTCCGATGACTGCAACTCCGTTTTCTACTCTTACCCATTCGTGCGATTCGCTATAAAGCAAACCCTCAACAACTTTTGCCATAATTATTTCTTGTATTTAGTCTGATAAAATCTCTTTTTGACGACGACACAGGGGTACGCCTTCTTGCGGATACGCACCCACAGCGGAGTGCCGAGGGCGGCTAATTCAGTCTCCACCCATGCAAAGCAGAGACTCTTGTCCAGGGAAATCGAATGATAGCCCGTCGTGACCTCGCCTATCGCGAAGCCGTCCGACAATTCCACCCTATAACCGGCACGGGGAATGGCCTTGTCCTGCAGTTCCAGACCGACGAGCGTGCGCCCTGCGCAAGTGCCTATAGACAGCATGATACTATCCCTGCCGATAAACTCCTTGTCGAATTTGCAGAACATCTTCAGCCCTGCCATCACCGGATTTCTCTCTGCTGTCAATTCATGTCCATACAGGGGAAGTCCGGCCTCAAAACGCAGAGTATCACGGCATCCGAGCCCGCAAGGAGGGACTCCGCCTTGCATCAGTCTGTCCCATATCTCTACGGTGGCCTCGGGAGATGCGTAGATTTCAAAACCGTCCTCACCGGTATAGCCGGTACGGCTCACTATCATGCGCGACCCGTTCCATTCGCTCTCATAAAATTCATAAAACCCTATGTCAGAAGCCCCTGCAAGGCCGAGGACATCGATCATGGTCCGCTCCGCATCAGGGCCCTGCACCGCCAACTGTCCCCATTCTTCCGAATGGTTGACTATCTGCACATCATATCCGCCAGCATTCGAGATCAGCCAATTGTAGTCCCTTTCGATATTGGAGGCATTGACCACCAGGAGAAAACGGTCCGGCTCGAACTCCTTGTATACGAGCAGGTCGTCAATCGTGCCTCCATAGGGATACAGAAACATGCCGTAGAGTATCTTGCCTGGGGCAAGTCCGCGGACATCATTGGTAAAGACATAGTTTACAAACTTTTCCGCATCCGGTCCGCTCACGACAATCTCTCCCATATGGGAAACATCAAAGACCCCGACATGGTTGCGCACAGCGAGGTGTTCTTCCGTGATGGTAGTGTACTGGATGGGCATCATGTAGCCCGCGAAAGGGCTCATCTTGGCTCCGAGAGCCACGTGCCTGTCATAGAGACAGGTCTTTTTCAGATTGGCGTCCATTTGTGTTATTTTCGGTCACTCCTCAAATTTATAACAAATTGTCATAAGTCCGCTCTATTTCGCGAATTTTCTCGATGTCGGAATCTCCGAGCACCACTTCCCTGTCGCAGAAACTATTGATAATATGACGTTTAAATGATTCTATATCCATTTCCAGACCGAGACTGCGGAGATTGGCGACTCGCTGCCTGACGGACTGCACCCCGTGACGGGCGAGTTTCTCCTGCGGCGGAGTGATAGCCTGGGCCATGGCGTCAAAGGCGCTCTGACAGGCCGCCGACCCGTCCCGGCT
>CAZKRZ010000105.1:0-5412 GCA_964555325.1 uncultured Muribaculaceae bacterium | reverse complement strand
GGAAATGCAAGACCGGAAAATTTCCCTGATGTTAATGATTATCGTAATCCAGTTATCGCAGAAGCATTAATGGTTATGGGATATGTTAATAAATTCAATCGTGGAATTGCGCGTGTGCAGAATGAATTAGTTGATAATGGTAATGGGCGAGCATTTTTTGCGGATGATAAAGTTACCGTCTTTTCCGCTAATGTTACTAACGCTAAAGCCGAAAACGTTAGCGCGGAAAATAATCAAAGTTTTGGCGTGCGGGATTTGAAATTGCCCGATAAGTCGCTGAAAACATTGGAGTTGTGTGCTAGTAACTCTCGAACGAAGAAAGAGATGCTCTTATCGATAGGAGTTACTAACCAAACGATTAACGTTAGAAACATTATTAATCCACTGATCGTTTACAGGTTTATAGCTCCGGTCGGAGATGATAGGTCTAAATCCAGGGAAGTGCGTTTTAAAGCAACAGATCATGGTCGTGGATGGTTGACATATAGGCAATCTTTGTATTCTCCGATGGGCGATAATCCAAATCTATAGGCATCGTTCTTTCTGAAATTTAATCAAAGACTTGTTCGACAATAGTGTGTACATCGAAGACCTGCGGAAGATAGTACAATAGAGGGTTGGTAAACTTACTTCGGTGGGCATTTGCTTGACGCGCAATGGCGATGAGCCGTTGTAAGCCAATCTAAACTAGCCTTTATACTAATGTGATTGTTATGAATATTTGGATTACATATTTGATTATTGCGGTCATTTTGTTGGCTGCGGAGTTGGTGTATTTTCAGGTTGCAGATAAGTGCAATATTATTGACAAGCCTAATGAGAGGAGTTCACATTCGAGTGTTGTCTTGAGAGGCGGAGGGGTTATTTTCTTGCTTGGTGTATGGATATGGAGTGCGTTTTTCGGATTTTCTTATCCTTTATTTCTGGTAGCGGTGACTCTTGCTGCCGGAGTGAGTTTTGTGGATGATGTTCATTCGCTTCCAGACTCCGCGCGTCTTGCCGTTCAGTTTGTTGCGATGGGGCTGATGATTTGGCAAATTTTTGTTTCAGGAGGCGGTGATTTTGCTTTTGGAGAGAGTATGCTGGAGAGAGTGGCGTTTGTCATAATTGCTCTCATTGTATGTGTCGGTGCTACTAATGTCTATAACTTTATGGATGGAGTCAATGGCATTACGGCAGGGTATTCGCTTGCTGTGTTGATTCCGCTGGCTTTGATAAATCATAAGGAGACATTTGTTGAACCGTCTTTTTTGCTTGTTATGATTATGGCGGTAATCGTGTTTTCGTTGTTTAACTTTAGACCCAAGGGCAAAGCTAAATGCTTTGCTGGAGACGTGGGGAGTGTCGGGATGGCATTCGTTGTGCTGTTTGCTATTGGGCTTTTGATCGCGCGTACCGGAGATGTTACATGGCTGGTGTTGTTATTGGTTTATGGTGTTGATGGCTGCATGACTATTATGCACCGGATAATGCTGCATGAGAATCTTGGAGAGGCGCACAGGAAGCATGCTTATCAGTTGATGGCTAATGAACTTAAGATAGGGCATGTGAAGGTGTCTTTTCTTTATATGGCTATGCAGATAGTGGTGTCACTAGGTTTCTTTTATTTGTGCCCGTCCTCTGCGTGTGCGCATTGGCTCTATCTTTTTGCTGCTCTATTAGTGTTGGCTGTTGCGTATGTGTTGTTTATGAAAAAGTACTATCATTTGCATGAGGAGTACTTGGCTGGGCTGAAGAGAGGTTGATGTTTTGTTTGATTGACAGTAGTTTGTTATGGCGTTAAAGATTGATGTGGCTCTTTTGGATAGGTTGACGGGACAGGCGAAGGAGTCTCCGCGTTTGCGGATGAATTATGACCTTAGGAATGGTTCTTCTGATACCTCGCAGAGGATGTTGAATGCGATTGAGCCAGAGTCGGTGGTGCCGATTCATAGGCATCACTCGACTTCAGAGACTGTGGCTGTGATTCGAGGGCGTGTGGTTGAGGAGTTTTATGACGATGCCGGAGTGTGCACGGAGGCAGTTGAAATGTCTCTTGGTGGATCCATTGTCGCACTTAATATTCCTGTGGATACTTGGCATACCATCCGAGCTCTTGAGAGCGGTACTGTAATCCTTGAGATGAAGGATGGAGCGTATGAGCCTTTGAGTGAAGGGGACATCTTGGGGTAGAGTCCTGTTGGGCGGGCTTCGTAATGCCACAAGAGGGGAGTAGGTAGGGATACCGTCTGTCTTGAAATGGTCTAATATAGGAGAAAAGGGTTAATCAGTGCTGGCTAATACTTCAGAACAAATAATTACAACAGTCAACCAGAATGTGTTTTTATCGGGAGTTTACTTTCGATAAAATGATTTTCGTGCGTCTGGCGGGAACAAGGTGGAACTGGCTGATAATGTGATTTGGCTGGCTGATTTGCGGATCCTGATACAGGTTAAGGAACGTAACCTTGGCGAAGATACTTTTTGAAACAGTATCCGGGTTCTTAAGCAGAACTCGGCACATGATACAAACGATAGACATTCAGATGTTAACAAGAATAGCCCGGACTGTGAAGCCCGGGCTATTTGCTGTATGCGGGATTTGCGCTATTTCATGAATTTGTCCGCAAAGTCGAGGTAGTACATCCAGTCCCATGCGGTGCACTTGTGGGGGCCGTTGCGCAGGAGGTAACCCATGTGGTCTCCATCCACAACGTTCTGCGGCACGGGGAATTCATGGCTCTCGAGTCCTTTGGAGCCGAGCAACTTGTAGACGGGCTCGGCGGCCACGAGGCTCTCGAATTCTCCTCTCGGGTCGGCGCCGTGGTCACCTATGCCACTGGCGACATATACCGGACGCGGTGCGATGAGCGCGATGAGTTCGTGCTGGTCTACGGGCAGTTCGTACTCGTTGTCCATGTACTTCTCATAATTGCGGCAGTGCCAGTGGGGGAATGTCACCTGTATGGCGCGCAGGGTCTGGCCGAATCTGCGGCGGGACAATGCGGCACCGGAGCATCCGGAGCAGTTGGAGACCGCCATGGCAAATCTCGTGTCCTGCGCTGCCGCCCAGAGAGCGGTCTTGCCGCCGCGCGAATGTCCTATAGTGGAGACCTTGTGTGCGTCGATGTCGGGGTCTGTCTCGAGGTAGTCGAGCGCCCTGCTGTATCCCCATGCCCATGCGGAGATGCTGCCCCACTGGTTGGCTTCGGGATAGTTCTGTCCCTCCTTGTATATATAAGGGTGTACTCCGTTCTGGAATCCGTCATCGTAGTCGGGATCCACATCTCCACGGTAGAATGTCGCAAATGCGTATCCTCTCTCAAACATCATCGACAAGGGGAACCACTGGTAATCCATTCCCCTGTGGGGGAATCCGTACAAGCCGTAGTTGCGGAGCTGCTGCTCTGTCGGTTCGAGGATGCCCGGATCGCCGCTGACGCCGATATTTCCCTTGTGGTTCATGAATACAAAGCAGGGGACCTTGCCTTCGCGCTTGTTGGGGACATATAGCAGGAGCTGCATGTAGAGCCCGTCCTCGTCGCCTGTGTAGTAGATGGCTATCTCCTTGCGTGTGGCGATACCGCCGAATGCGAGGGTGTCCTCATATATGACCTTGTAGTGCTGTCCCTCCTGACGGGGTGCGCTGTGTCCGTAGACCTCTTCGCGGAACAGTTGGAGGAGTTCCGGCCTCCTCTCGTTGGTCCATTGCTCGGGGGTGGTGACGGGAGTGCCGTCATTCATCACTAAGGGGTCGGGGAGGGTGTAGGGCTGTACCTTGCTCTCGTCGATGTTGCGATAACCTGCCTCGGCAGAGCCGAACTGGCCGCGTCCCGACAGCATGGATGTGATTTCAAAGGGCTTCTCCATGGCTAAGTGGGCGGCTCTCTGCGCGCCCTCGCGCCTGATGTAGTTGGTCATGGTGACAGGGACATAACTGTTGTCCTTGCAGGGCTTGCCTGTGAGTGCCTCGTACCATGTGCAGGCGGCGACATAGCGTCCCATGCGTATGCTGAGGTGGTATCCGTCCCTGACGGTATTCTCCATATTGAAACCGGTGCGGAGATTCTGGATTGCAGTGCCGAGGGGGATGACATCCAGCCCGTATTTCTCGTGGACCTTGACGGTGGCGTCGAGTATGCCCTCGTACATGGGCAGCGCACCGCGTGAGTTCCAGTGGTCCATTATGAAACTGTTGTGCTTGTCGGCATTCTCATAGGACCATATCTGGTGCCAGAGTATCCTCGTGCCCTTGCGGGAATGCTTCTTGAGGAATTTGACCATATCCTTGAGCCAGGGCTCGTAGGTCTCGAAGAACGGGGCGTATTCGCTGAACTGCTCCAGAGTGATGACATCCCATGTCTCGTCTGCAAGTGCCTCGGACATGCGGACGCCGCTCTGCTCGCTCCTGACGCCGTTCTCTATCTTGATGTACTGGTATTCCGGCAGGTCGCCTTTGGCCCTCTCTACATGGGACTTGAGGTCGTGTCCCACGAGGTTGCCTATGGTGAGTTTGACTCCGTCTGCGGCGGCGAAGTTGTAGAGGTCCTGCTCTATGGCATCAGTCGAGAAATCGCTGCCGATGGCGAGGACCTTCAGTTCCTGCATCGGGGATGCGTCATTGGCCTTGGGTGATGCCCAAGCTGAGATTGCCAATGTCAGCAGGGCTGCAGAGGCGTAAAGGATGCGTTTGAAAGTCATGCTATTGATAAGGTATATTGGTTCTAATGTCAAATGTATGCCGCAAGTTAGGTATTTTTGCGCTATTTTTTAGTATTTTTGCGGAAAAATCACATATAGCATGAGACTGTATACCAAAGTTATCTTGGCGGCTCTGTCCGTATTGGCGCTGGCGTCGTGCCACAATGAATATCATTTCCCCGAAGACAGCGTGAGCAGATTGTTTGAAGCCGGCAAGGATGGCTATCATACATATAGGATTCCGGCGATGGTCGTGACCAACAAAGGGACTATCTTAGCATTTACGGAGGCCCGTGTGGGCAGCCACCGCGACGGTGCCGAAAAGGATATAGTGCTCAAGCGTTCGTCCGACAACGGCAAGACATGGAGCGGCAATATCGTCGTCAGGACAGATTCGGTGCAGTCTTGCGGCAACCCTGTCCCCATTGTGATGGAAAACGGCAGGATAGTGGTGTTCAGCCTGTGGAGCAACCGTCTCAAGACAAAGTCATGGCCTCTGTATGACCTCAAGGCCTTTATCCAGCATTCGGATGACGATGGTCTGACTTGGAGCGAGGCGCGCGAGGTGACCGTGCAGCAGCCGGCGGACAGCAACTGGATTATGTACGCGATGGGACCCGGTCACGGACTGCAGTTGAGCAAGGGCGAACACGCCGGCAGGCTGATAGTCCCGTGCTACCATAAATGGCTGGACAAGAACTGGAAATGGCAGGGGCGTTCGTTCTTTATGGT
>CAZKRZ010000104.1:1792-5435 GCA_964555325.1 uncultured Muribaculaceae bacterium | reverse complement strand
CGCTTGACCGTTCATATACCGCGTTGTCTTTTGATGGTTTCGTATGCTTCCTGGATCTTGCGGAACTTCTTTGCCGCATCCTTCTGGACATCCTCACCGAGAGTCGCCACCTTGTCGGGGTGATGCTTCATCGCCATTCGCCTATACGCGCTCTTGACTTCATCATCCGTCGCCGTCGGAGAAATGCCCAACACCGTATACGCTGAATCCGTCTCTTTCCAGTACATCGCTATTACCGAAGCCGCATCGGAAGAATTGATCCGTATAGCCGCAGCGATGGACTCGAGGACTGATTTCTCCCGGGCACAAAATTCTCCGTCGGCATTGGCAAGCTGCGCCAGATAATTGAACAACTGCAAACGCTGCGAATAGTTCATATTGGCAGCAATCTGCGAGCCTACCGCATAAATATCGACATTCTTGCCGTTGAGTTCCTCCAGTATCCTCATTCCCTCCGCAACTGCCGCGTCCCCGAAGTTGGTCTGCAGGAAACGGCGTACATGGTCCCTCTCCCGACTGCTGACACTGCCATCCGCACGCATGACCGCAGAGGACAGCACAAGCAGGCTGATCATGAAACTGTTGCGCTGGCCGGCAGCGTTGTTATTGGCTCCGCGTCCTTCGCTTCCAGCAGCATTGCCGGATGCCATCTGACGCGCAAACTCGATACCGTGCTCCGCCATCGCCCCTGCGAAATAGCCCAACAGACTGCCTATGAAGCCGCCTGCCGCCCAGCCGAGAAATCCCGTTATCCATCTTATCGATCCCATACCCGCAAATATAATTGTATCTCCAAAAACAACGACTTCTAAACATTTACAGTCTCACCGGACGGTACGGAAATATGACTCTCCGGGACAGTCCTGGTACATGTGCCGGCAATACCTGCCAGCCAGAATGCCGCAAGGACCGCAGCCAATATCTTATAGATGCGCCTGGTCTTTTCCGGCATTGACCTCCAGCTGTATATCATCCTCTGACGGAATATCTCCCAACTGGCTTTCAAAGAGATACGCTGACGTTTGGGCTTGGGAGCCTTAATGGTCCTGACCTCTATGGTCTGTCTCTCCACCTTGCCGTTGAATACGGCATTGAGCCTCAGGCTCGTCCTGCCGCCCTTGCCCTGCTCGATGAGGACGACACGGCTGCCGTTGTCTGCCAGCTGGACATTGGACACGGATATGCCGTTATCCACTGTAAGGCTGACACTGTCAGGGTCTTCGCAGCTCCAGGTCACTGTAACATATTCGCCGGGCACTGCCTTCTTCTTATCGACTACAAATCGTATTCTGTTACTCATAATGTTCTGTTTCCCGCTACAATATCAAATACCGCTCCGCAGTTTCAGCGACTGACATTTTGTCCGTCAGCCTTTCCGGCAATACAGCAACATTCGCATAAATGAGGCGATCCGTTTCAGACAGATTCCGGGAGCGCTTCAATATAGAAACTGACGGGGCGGAATCCGTCGTTGCAGCTGATCATCGCGCTATGCGGATTCTTCATCCAGCCTCCGAAGAAATCCCCTCCTCCGGCAGCGAGCGTTTCCACAAACTCCTGCATGCTCTTCCACGCTTCCGGGCACAACCCCTCCGGGCGTCTGCCGTCAATGCTGACCCAAGACTGCCCCATATAGACATCGCAGGCATGCTCTATCGGATTCTCATACAGCGCGATAAGGTCATCGTACCGCGACTGTCTCACTGCCGTAATCTTTACTTTCTTCATATATTTTCATTTCCATAAAAGTAATACTTTTCTTCCCGAAAAGCGATACCTTTGCCCCAGACTTAATATACAAGAATATCATGCTCGCTTATACATATATTGAAAAGGGGCGGTTCGCGCTCATCGACAAGGAAAAACCGGTACTGCATGACAGCCGCGATGCCATAGTCCGCGTGACACTCGGCAGCATCTGCACCAGCGACCTGCATATCAAGCACGGCAGCGTGCCCCGTGCAGTCCCCGGCATTACTGTCGGACATGAGATGGTCGGCGTCGTAGAGGCCTTAGGCAGCGGTGTGAACAATCTGAAAGTCGGCGACCGCGTGGCAGTCAATGTCGAGACATTCTGCGGAGAATGCTTCTACTGCAGGCACGGCTATGTCAACAATTGCACTTCTCCGCACGGAGGCTGGGCGCTCGGATGCCGCATCGACGGTGGACAGACCGAATATGTCAGAGTACCGTTTGCCGACCAGGGGCTCAGCCGCATACCCGACTGCGTCAGCGACGAACAGGCGCTCTTTGCCGGAGACATTCTCGCCACAGGGTATTGGGCCACACAGATTTCAGAGATTACGGCTGACGACAGCGTGCTCATCATAGGCGCCGGGCCGACCGGCATCTGCACCCTGCTGTGTGTCATACTGCAACATCCCGGACGCATTATCGTATGCGAGGCCGATCCCGCGAGACGCGCATTTGTCCGCAGGCATTATCCGGATGTGCTCGTCGTCTCCCCGGAGGAATGCAGGGACTTTGTACTCTCCACCTGCGAACGCGGAGGTGCGGACAGAGTGCTGGAGGTCGCCGGCGGCAAAGACACATTCCGCCTGGCATGGGAATGCGCCAGGCCCAATGCGATAGTGACCGTCGTGGCTCTCTACGACGAGGCTCAGATACTGCCGTTGCCCGACATGTACGGCAAGAACCTGACATTCAAGACGGGAGGCGTAGACGGCTGCCATTGCGGAGAGATACTGGACCTCATAGCCAAAGGTCTGATAGACACCACTCCCCTGATTACCCACCGCTATCCCCTGTCGCGCATCGCCGAGGCATACGACCTGTTCGAAAACAGACGTGACGGTGTCATAAAGGTGGCTATAGAGCCATAGAGGGGCGCATTTGCATTTTCAGGATTTTTGATTTAGTTTTGCAGGTAGTTCTTTCTAAAAACACCTGTGATTTCCATCGCCAATATGGGATTCAGGTTTACCCTCCTGCATGTTCCGTCTCTTGCAGACCTTGCTCCGATATGTTCCGGACAGCCAAGGCATAAGCCTTGTCCGGCACAGCGCAGCCTGTCTCTACCGAGATACAGTCAGCGGGAGACCGGGGCGAGGATTCACAACGTTATTTGACATTCACAAGAATCCTTTTTAAATGAAAACCTTACCTGTTTTTTTCTCCATAGATGACAATTATGCGCCTTGGCTGGCAGTTGCGCTCAACTCTCTGATCAGCAACGCATCGCGCGATTATCAGTACGACATCGTGATACTGCACGAAGGGCTCAAAGAGCAGAATATGGACAAACTCAAGGCCCTCTCCAAGCCCGGATTCGACATCCGTTTCCAGGCCATCAACGAGCGTTTTGAGTGTATAAGGACAGACTTCGACGGCAACAAACTGCATACTATCGACAAGTTCACACTGACTATATTCTTTAGGCTCTTCCTCGCGGACATGTTCCCCCAGTATGACAAGGGCATATACATCGACAGCGACATCGTGCTCGCCGGAGACATCGCCGAACTCTACAACACCCCTCTGGAGGGCAATCTCATAGCGGCATGCCCCGACTTCTCCATCCAGGAGATACCTCCTTTCATCTCCTATGTCACTGAATATGTGGGCGTAGACAAGAGTCTCGACTACATCAACTCCGGCATACTCGTGATGGATCTCAAGCAGC
>CAZKRZ010000104.1:0-1771 GCA_964555325.1 uncultured Muribaculaceae bacterium | reverse complement strand
TGGGCAGGCGTTTCCTCGAGGTACTGGGCAAATGGCAGTTCTATTCCATAGCACCGGACCAGGACTATATAAATGCCTTGTGCAAGGGACGCATCAAGTATCTCGACAAATGCTGGAACACCATGCCCAACGAGAACCATCCCCCGCTCGACAATCCCAAACTCATACATTACAATCTCTTCTCCAAGCCCTGGAAAAAGGACGGTGTGCAATACGAGGATCTTTTCTGGAAATATGCCGCCGACTGCGGTTTTATAGAGGAGATAAACGCGTACAAGAAGAGTTTCACGGACGAGGACAGGGCACGCGAGGACGCACGAGGCGGCAGCATGGTCGAGACCGCACTGAAAGTGCTCGCAAGCGACAAGCCGAGTTTCAGGTATGTATTCGACAACGGACTCGAACAGAGGTTGTAAGCCATGGACGCAACGAGAAAGCAGGTCGTAGCCAATATACGGGAGCACGTCACGGCGCAGCGGTTCAACGAACCGGTCGAGCCGGGCGATGCCCGGCTCGACGGGGCGCAGATCCGCGCCCTGCTGCGCCGTGAAATAGCCATGCGGGAGCACCTTCCCTACAAGTTCAAGAACATGGCAGCGCGTATCCTCGCCAAATACGGCACCATCGATTTCACGCGCGGCATGACCATCGAGGGCATAGAGAAGATGGCGGACATACACGGCGGAGCCATCATCACCAGCAACCACTTCGCCCCGTTCGACAGCTCTATCATACGCATGCTCAACAGGCGCGCCCGATCCAAAAAGATGTTCACCGTCAGCAAGGACAGCAATTTTGCCGCCACGGGGCTCTTCGGATTCATACTCCGCTACACGGACCTCATCCCGGTCAGCCAAGACACCGGCTACATGCTGGAGACCTTTGAGCCCATGCTCCGCAAGGCCTTGGAGAGCGGCCACTTGGTCCTGATCTACCCCGAGCAGGAGATGTGGTGGAACTACCGCAAGCCGCGCCCCCTCAAGAGAGGCTCATACCTCTACGCCGCCAAGATGAAAGTCCCCGTCATTCCCTGTTTCACGGAAATGCGCGAGCGCGAGGAGACCGCTGGGGACGGCAGCCGCAAACTCCGTTTCACCCTCCATGTGCTCGACCCCATCTACCCAGACCCTGCCCTCTCGGACAAGGAAAACAGCATACGCATGATGGAGAACGACTACAGCCAGAAGGTCGCCGCATACGAACGCGTCTACGGCAAGAAACTCGACTACACATTCAGCGCGTGGGACATAGCCGGCATATCCGAGTCCGACATTTGACCAAGCTTTGAAAGTTGCCTCTAAAAGCGTATATTGCATCAAACCAATATCGAAACAGGTTTGTTACACTTACATAAAAACACTGCGACACGCAATTTCCTCGCCATCGACCTCGGCTCAGAGGAATGCCGTGTCCTGCTGGCAACCGCAGGCAGCGAAAGCCTGCAGATGGAATGCCTGCACCGTTTCGCCACTCCCCTGATCGAGATTTCCGGAGGGCTTTACTGGAACATATATACCATTTACCAAGAGATTGTCCGCGGACTCTCGCTGGCAGGTAACAGAGGCATCAATGTCGAGTCCATAGGAGTGAATGCCTGGGGTGCGGACATCGTCGGCATATCCAAGGACGGCACACTATGCGGCCTGCCGCGCTCGTTCCGCGACCCGTTCACGCAAGGAATGCCGGCACGATTCTTCAAGAAAATGCCTCAGGAGGAACTGTACCGCCGCACAGGCGTGCACAACAGCGAGGGCAACGCCGTTTTCCAACT
>CAZKRZ010000103.1:0-5448 GCA_964555325.1 uncultured Muribaculaceae bacterium | reverse complement strand
GCCCATGCCTACATCCGCCAGCACTTCGGAGATGCGCTGCTCCATGAGTTCCGCCTTTTTCCAGCCTGTGGCCTTGAGTACGAAACCGAGGTTGTCCGTCACCGACCTGTCCATGAGGAGCTGGAAGTCCTGGAACACGACCCCGAGCCTGCGTCTGAGGAACGGTATGTCCTTTTCCCTCAGGGTGGCCAGGTCGTATCCGCAGACCGAGCCCTTGCCGTCTTTGAGACGGTTTTCTCCTGTCATTGTGCGTATTATGGATGTCTTGCCGGTGCCGACCTTGCCGATGATATATGCAAAGTCACCGGGCATGATGTCCATGTCGATGGAGTGGAGGACGGTATCTTCGCCGTTACTGATGTCGGCGCCCTTGAATGATATTATAGCTTCGTTCATTTTTGTCAGGCTTCCTACAAATATAGGTGAAAAATGAGTAATTTTGTCTGTTTTTGAATTTAAGAAGTTGTTTTATGAGATTCAGAGTCTTGCATATGGCTATGGCGGCGATGCTGATGTGTTTCGCCATCCCGTCGAATGCCGATGACAGGTCGGATGCCGTCGCCCTCGGGGAGAGGCTTTACCAGAAGGGACATTATCAGAGAGCCCTCGACCTGCTTGAGAATGTAACCCCGCAGGACGTTATGAGCGAGGGATATGCCCTGCTCTGCAAGGCGCGCTTGTTCACACCGGATTATGAGGCTGCGCTCGTGGCGTTCGAGTCCCGCTACGGCAGGACGGTGCTCGCTCCGTGGATAGACCTCGTGTATGCGCGCAATCTCTTTGCCGTGGAGCGTTATCCCGAGGCGTTGGAGCGTTATTCGTCAGTGCCCGAGTCTGCAGTGTCGTATAAGGAATATACCGAGGTGCTGTTCAAGAAAGCCTATTGCCATTCGGCTGCAGGCCGTCCCGAAGAGGCTCTGGGACTGTACGAGCAGGTCATAGGCAGGCGCAAGTCCGATTTTACCTCGCCGAGCCTTTATGCCGCCGGATACATCAAATACAGCGACAACGATTTCATTGCGGCGGAGCAGTATTTCCTCGAGTCAGTCAAGGACGAGCGTTTCCGTGAGCAGTCCTCTTATTATCTGCTGGAATGCCGTTTTATGCAACGCGACTACGATTATGTCATCAAGAACGGCGGCAAGGTGTACGCTGATGCTCCCGAGGCGCGCAGGCCTCATCTCGCCCGTATATTGTCCGAGACCTATCTGGTCACCGGTGACGCGGCCCGTGCCAACGCCTACTACAAACTTGCAGATACCAGCACGGACAGCCGTGCGGACCTCTTCTATGCAGGCTCGCTGCAGTATGCGCTCAAGAACTGGCGCGGTGCGGTGGACAAATTTTCCCGTATGGGGGAACTGACTGACAGCATAGGTCAGATTGCCGCATACCAGCTCGGATATTCCTGCATCCAGACCAAGGACAAGGTCTCGGCGATGGAGGCTTTCCGCCAGGCTGCCGCGACTTCTTTCACTGCCGAAATCAAGGAGGATGCCTCCCTCAATTATGCCAAACTGGCATTCGACCTCAATTACGATTCCGCCCCGTTCGAGCAATATATGCGTACATGGCCGCAGAATGGCAAGAATGATATGATATACGACTATATCGCCGTCGCGTCATTGTACAAGCATGACTATGCGGCTGCCATATCGGCGTATGACCGTATAGACAAACTGGGCGCGTCTATGCGCGGCAACTATGTGAAAGCCAATTACCTGCTGGCAGAGCAGCTGATACGCGGAGGCTCGTATAGCGATGCCATAGAGCCGCTCAATGCTGTCACAGCCTATGCTGGCCGTGCCAGCCACATGGGCAAACTGTCCCGCTACTGGCTCGCGGAATCGAATTACCGCGCAGGGTATTATCTCCAGGCAGGCAGCATATTTACCGACCTGTACAACAATTCCGCCCTTGAAGACAGGGCGGAGGGTAAACTTCTGCCCTACAATATAGCCTATTGCTATTTCCGCAGCGCGGATTATCCTGCGGCGGCGCGCTGGTTCGGCAAATATGTCGATGCAGGGGACGCGACGGCGCGAGAGGACGCCCTGCTGCGCCGTGCCGACTGTCATTTCATCAGGCAGGATTACAAGGAGGCTGCAGCGATGTATGCCGTCGCAAAGGCGGAGATAGGCAGGAACTCCACTCTGTATCCGGTGTACCAGGAAGGACTGGCGTACGGATTCCTCGGCAATGTCTCGCAAAAGGCCAAGGTGCTCTCCGATGCGCTCGATGCGTCACCGTCCACGCCTTTCTATTCCGAGGCGGTATGCGAACTCGGGCGGTCCTATGTGTCTCTGCACAAGGATAATGACGCCCGTTCTGCATTCAGGTCCCTGGCCGCCCGTTCGGCTGACAGTACCTATGTCGCGAAATCGCTGGTCGAACTCGCCATGATAGACAGGAATGCCGGCAACTATGACGCCGCCCTCGAGCAGTACAAGAAAGTGGTCGAGAATTACGGCAGGACAGAGAGTGCGGAGGGTGCGCTGATGGCCATAGAGTCCATTTATCAGTCCAAGGGCGAGCCGGACAAGTATTTCGCCTATGCCGAGCAGCTCGGACGCTCTGTGGGCAGCGAGGAGGAAAAGGAGCACGCATTCTTCAACTCTGTCGAGCAGATATACAGGACAGGCAATTACGACAGGGCTATTGTCGCCATTTCGCGTTATCTGGATGCTTATCCGGAGGGTGCGGATGCCGTGGCGGCCTGTTACTATATGGGAGAGAGCCATAGGGCTGAGGGCGATGCTGAAAAAGCCCTTACCTGGTATACCAAGGTCATTGAGACGGGAGGCGCTTCTTCTTATGTGGAGCCGTCCATGCTCGCATGTGCTGACATCAATTTCAGGCTTGGGCGATATTCCCAGGCGTATGATGACTATGTGCGTCTGCATTCTGCAGTTTCGGATGGTGCGTCCAAACTTTCCGCGGAGTCGGGTATGCTGCGTTCTGCCTACAAGGCACGCAATTACGACGGGGCCGTGGTCGCCGCGGACCTGGTGCTCGGCAATACCGTTGCCGCCGATGCCGGCAAGAGGGAGGCGCGTTACATCAAGGCGAAGTCCCTGCTGTCTACAAGCCGTCGCGAGGAGGCTTACGGGCTCTTTGAGACCCTTGCCCAGAGTCCTGCAACGGCAGAAGGTGCGGAGGCGTCCTATCTGCTCGTACAGGATGTGTATGACAGGGGACAGTTCGACAAGGTCGAGGAGATGGTCTATGACTTTGCCGGCAAGGCAGGAGGACAGTCCTACTGGCTCGCAAAGGCTTATATCGTGCTGGGTGATGCATTCGTGGAGAATGACAATCTCAAGCAGGCCCGCGCTACATTCGAGAGTGTCCTGTCCGGTTATGAGCCGTCTTCGGCAGAGGATGATGTGATTGATGTTGTCAAGGACCGTATAGCGCGTCTTGACAGTATTGCCGGAGGAGTCTGACGCTTGCTCTCCGTGGGATTCTCGCTGTCCCCGGCGCCCGTTTGACGCCTCCGGATCGGAGAATCCATCATGACTGATTTTGGAAAATAAAATTAAACAACTCAAATGAGTATCAAGAAGATAATTGCCATGACCTGGGCCGCGGCCGCCGCTGTCGCAGCGGTCAATGCCCAGTCATTCAACCCTCAGGTGGAAGTGACGAATACCTATCGTGGCAAGCTGGTGGAAGTGCAGAAGGCCGGAGTGCCCATGGCGTTGCCGGATTCGCTCCTGCGCTTTGATTATCATGTCGATTATGCGGTGTTTGACCACCCTTACAGCGGATCGTATGACTTCCATCCCTATCTGATAGAGATGAAGCCGGATGTGTCCATGCCTGCCGCTTCGCGCCTGTATCTCAATGCAGGTGCCGGGTATACATTCGCCCCGACGGTGGATTTCGCATGGTCGTCAGTGCCAGGGAAGAAATTCTCCGGCACTCTGTATGACGATCTCGACGGGTATTACGGACCGATGAAGGGAGGCTTCGCCAAGGGTTATAAGGGCTCTCTGTTTACCAATCGTCTGGGGGCGACCGGCCATTATGACGGAGGGGCGTTCAAGGCTGTCGCGGACGTGGCGTATGACTTTCTCGGGTCTGCCGACTCGTTGTATTCCCATTCTTTCCATGCCGTGGATTTCAGCCTGCGCGGAGGCACTGCGCATGACCCTTTCCGCAAGACGAATGTGCACGCCGGCATTTCCGTATCGTATGGCAACGATACTTTCGGCGGATTTGCCTCCGATAAGTCTGTCAGGGCGTTGGATATGGATATGTCATTGGGCTTTACGACGCCTCACAGGCATTATCCGGGCAATCTCTGGGCGGTGGATGTCGAACTGGAGACCGTCAGACTCTCCGGGGCGGCCGATGCTGCAGGGCTGCGCATCTCCGCCTTGCCGAAATATGTCATAGAGCGCGACAATCTGCATCTTGCCATAGGCGTGTGCCTGTCGACTCGGCACGGAATTTCTTACGAGTAGTATAATAACTCCTCCAAACTGCTGTATCCGGATGTGCATGCCGAGTATCAGTTCAACAAGGACAGGATGGCGGTGTTTGCGCATCTCTCTGGCGGTGAGCGTCTGGACAGTTATCGCGACTACTTGCTCCTCAATCCGTATTTTGCGGTGGATGACTATTTCTGGGCGGATGCGTCCGTTACCCGTGCGGATCTCAATCTCGGTCTGAGAGGGTGCGCATTCCGCAAACTGGAGTACAAGGCCGACTGGGGATATGCCGTGTACGAGTCCGTTCTCAACGAGACTTTGGGAGTGACCGGAGCGCCTGCATTCGTATATTCCGACCATGCGCTTATGTATTACGGCGCTGAACTTGCCTGGAGAGGGTACAAGTTTGATTTCAATTCGGCCTTCAAATACAGGCATGCGTTCAACGGAGTGGAGGGACTGGACCCTGCGGCTCTGACAGGACGCTTTGACATGACATATCGTTGGACGGAGAGGCTAGCTGCTTCGGTCTATGGCCGTGGCAGTTCAAAGAGGACGATGGCGTCCGCGGCGGTCGAAGTGCCGGGATGGTTTGACCTCGGTCTCAAGGCTGAATATCAGTTTACATCGGGTCTGTCATTCTGGCTTGGAGGAGACAATCTCCTGTGCAGTAACATCTATGAATACGCCTTTAGGGCACGCAAGTGCATGTGCGTCACAGCCGGCATTTGCTTGAATATCCGATAATTTTTTGTAAATTCGTCTGTTTTTTACGAATGCGAATAAAGAAATGGTAGACGAAGAAGTGATGAAGCAGGCGGAGGAACAGTATTCCGCCAGTAGCATACAAGTCCTCGAAGGTCTCGAGGCCGTCCGCAAAAGGCCTTCCATGTACATTGGAGACGTTGCGGAGAGGGGATTGCATCACCTGGTTTACGAGGTGGTGGACAACTGTATCGACGAAGCCATGGCAGGATTCTGCGATGACGTCGTCGTGACCATTGCCGAGGACAAT
>CAZKRZ010000102.1:0-5471 GCA_964555325.1 uncultured Muribaculaceae bacterium | reverse complement strand
ACTCCGGAGAGGTATGGCTGCGCAGTCTGCCGACATTCGCCGTGGCGGCAGCGACTCTCGTCACCGTGGTCATCCTGGCATGGAAACACGGGCGCACATGGTGCAACACCATCTGCCCTGTAGGCACGACGCTCAGTTTCTTTTCGCGCTTTGCGATGTTCCGCCCCGTCATCGATGCGGACAAATGCAGGAACTGCAAACTGTGCGAACACAACTGCAAGGCCGCCTGCATAGACATTGACAGCCACAGCATAGACTATTCCCGCTGCGTAGACTGCTTCAACTGCATAGACAAGTGCAAGTTCGGTGCGTTGCGGTACCGTTTTGCATGGAAGCGCAAGGAGACCGCCAATGCGGAGGGCGCAAACAAGGTCAATGCCGGAGCATCCTCACATGCCGCATCTCCGGAGCGGCGCGCATTCCTGGCAGGGACAGCCATCGCAGCCGGGACAATCGGGCTGAAAGCGCAGGGAAAGAAGGCCGACGGAGGGCTCGCCGTCATCCTGGACAAGAAAGCGCCCTCACGCAAGACCTGCATCACGCCGCCAGGCTCCATGTCCGCCAAGAACATGTACAGCCACTGCACGGCATGCCAGCTCTGCGTGGCGGAATGCCCCAACCATGTACTGCGCCCGTCCTCGGACCTGGGCCGCTTCATGCAGCCGGAGTCTTCGTTTGAACGCGGCTGGTGCCGCCCCGAATGCACTCTCTGCTCCGAGGTATGTCCCACAGGAGCAATACGCAAGACTGACCGGGCCGAGAAATCCTCTATCCAGACAGGCCATGCCGTATGGGTACGCGACAACTGCATTCCCCTAAAAGACGGGGTGGAATGCGGCAACTGCGCACGACACTGCCCCTCCGGCGCGATAATAATGGTTAATTCCATCCCCGGAGACCCGTCATCCGTAAAAATCCCCGCCGTCAACGAGTCACGCTGCATAGGTTGCGGCGCCTGCGAGCACCTGTGCCCATCGCGTCCTTTCAGCGCGATATATGTAGAAGGCCATGACGAACACCGCTATATCTGATACAGCCATGAAGGACAATAACATATCCAGAAGAGAATTTTTCAGAAAATCAGCCGCCGCCGGCGTTGCAATGGCAGCGGCAAGCGCATGCGGAAGCAATGACAAGCCGGGACATTCCGCCGTGGCGGCCGATCCGGACGGAGGAATGACATTGCGCAGTTGCGGAGAGGACAATGTCTCCCTGCTGGGATACGGCTGCATGCGCTGGCCTACACACCAGGTAGAGGGGCGCACCGAGGTCGATCAGGAAAAGGTAAACGAACTCGTGGACTATGCCTATAGGCACGGAGTCAATTATTTCGACACCGCACCGGTCTATGTAATGGGCCAGTCAGAGAGAGTTACAGGTATAGCATTATCCAGATACCCTCGCGAATCCTATTACATCGCCACCAAGATGTCCAACCACAGGATGGCAGGCCAGGGGCTCACTCCGGAGCAGATATACAGGTCCTCCCTGGAGATGTACGAGAACTCATTCAAGGAACTCGGGGTAGATTATATAGACTATTATCTGCTGCATTCCATCGGTGGAGGCGAGGGACTGGCGACGTTGCGCGAACGGTTCTTTGACAGTGGAGTGCTGGATTTCCTCGTCGAGGAACGCAGACGAGGCAGGATACGCAGGCTCGGATGGTCATTCCACGGGGACGTGCAGGTATTCGACTATATGCTGTCGCTGCACGACGAGGGCAGATACCACTGGGATTTCGTGCAGATACAGATGAATTACCTGGACTGGAAGCACGCCAAGGCGACCAGCGCACGCAATATCGACGCCGAATATCTCTACGGCGAACTGGAAAAACGCGGCATCCCCTGCGTCATAATGGAGCCACTGCTCGGAGGCAGGCTCTCACGCATTCCCGACCACGTGGCGGAGTATCTCAAGAGCCGCGAGCCGGAGAAGAGCACCGCTTCGTGGGCATTCCGTTTCTGCGGCACATATCCGGATGTGCTCTGCGTATTGAGCGGCATGACCTACATGGACCACCTCCAGGACAATCTCGGCACTTTCTCTCCGCTGAAGCCATTGACGCAGGAGGAACTCGACTATCTGGAGCACGCCGCCGAACTGATGGCCGCCTACCCCAGCATACCGTGCACCCGCTGCCACTATTGCATGCCCTGCCCCTACGGACTGGACATCCCTGCCATATTCTCCCATTACAACAAGTGCGTGAATGAGGGCAATATGCCGGAGGACAGGCAGGATCCGGACTACCGCAAGGCCCGACGCGCATTCCTCGTCGGATATGACAGGAGCGTCCCTGCGGAAAGGCAGGCGGACCACTGCATAGGCTGCAGGCAATGCGTCGAGCACTGTCCCCAGCGCATAGACATTCCTGCACAGATGCGCAGAGTGGATGACTATATAGAGAAACTGAAGCGCAATCCCTGATTGGGAAACGCCTCCGGAGCACGCTACACTGCGATTTCTTCTATTCCCTTGATGCCGTCCCTGTCCAGGGTTATGCGGAAATGCTTGTAGTCGCAGGTAGAGTCGTATTCGTATTTGAGGACTATATTCAGATAGTATTCCTTGGGGCAGAGGACCTCACGGACAGTCCCGTCGTCGGAAAGGGTATTCAGCGGCACCAACGGATTGTCCATCTTGTGGAGGAAACTGTTTACCTGCAGGCGGATAATATCATTGACTCCGCTGTAATTGTAGGTGGCGTTCTCCATCATCTTGTCCCGGTCTATATGCACCAGTTTGCGGTATAGGATGACCTTCTCGTCAGAACGCAGATTATCGCTCGGAAACAGCGCACCTGTCTTTCTGATTTTCATGATTTCATCCGGGACATTGTGCCTAGGAATGAAGTCCACCGCCTCGCGCAGTGAGCCTATGTTCCTGTCCTTGATATTGATGCGCGCCTTGTTGTCAAAGTACTTGCTGCTGATCTTGTGGGCAAAATAATAGCGCGTGAGTTCCTTGATGCGGTCTTTCATCATGTAACTGATGACCAGCGCGATGAACAGCGGCCATGTGAGATTGCCGAAACGGCGCTGGAACGCCCACGCAACCACTGTGGCAAAAAGCATGGCGAGTCCGGCCGCAAGGCTGTAATATGCCTGCTCGACCAGCACGCCGTCCCTCTTCTTGGGCACGCGCAGATACAGTTGACTCTCAACGTATTTCTTCAGCACTCCGTGCCTGTAGACATCTGTAGTGGATGAGTATCCGCGCTCGTGGCGGAGGCTGTTGATGCCGTGCACGAGTTCGCGCAGAGATTCCTGCCGGGAAGCCAGCGAAGCATCCGGGGATATAGCCTTGAGCAGCTTGAGACTGTGCTGTATGGCGACCGTACACATAAAGTCCCCGGACATGTTATACGCATCAATGCCAGCCTGACCGACAGATGGTGTCAGAATGCGTTGTTCCAACTCCACATACGCGGCAATTATGCTCTTCAAATTGTCCGTGTACTGATCTATCAAGAGTGCTTTCTTGCCCTGCGTCAGAATATAATTGGTCTCCTCGCGCAGCGCGCTCTTGACAATGGCGGCGAACATCTTCATCTGATACACAAACTCCGCCGTATTGCCTCTCGTCGGGTCGGAAGCCATAGCATCCGCCGCTTTCCTGACATTGTTTAGAGGAATGGCTGCGCCGTCCACTATATCCCTCAGAATAAAACTCGGGGTAATCAGACGGACATTGGATTTCACATCCCTGTAGAAGTCGCTCTTGGAATAGGTCGATGGTGTAATGTCCAGACTTCCGGGCACAAAAATCCACATTCCCACCGTAAAATCGTTCTTGACGGTCTTGCGGCGGGTGACAAACCCCACCTTGAACTCGATGGAGTATTTGTCGTGAACCTTGGTATTGATCTCTATCATCCGCTTACACGAGTCCCGGGGTTATGCCGAACCATTTGAATACGGTCGCACCCCACAGGAGTATTATCAGCCAGGAGATTATCATCATCGTGATGCCGAATTTGAAGGCATCCGCCTGACTGTACTGGTTGGTATTGTACAACAGCGCGGCAGGCTTGCTGTTGAACGGGAACACATACACATGCTCTATCAGCATGGATACCGGGAGGGCAATACTCATCGGCATGAATCCGAACCGGGACTCCACTCCGAGAGCGATAGGCACGAACACCATGGTCCTGATAGTCTTGGACTGGAATACCAGACCGGAGAATATCATCAGGAATGTAAGGACCACATACAGCACCCAGTAGGGAGTGCCATCGCCTATGCCCATCGAATTGAATGCCGCATTCACCATAGTATTGGGCAGGTCGGTGGCATTGAGTCCGGAACCGAGAGTATAGGCACCGGCGGAGAAGAGCATCAGATGCCAGGGAATGTCCACATCGTTCCATTTCACAACGCCTATCTTGGGCATCAGGGCGAGCACCGCTCCTATGAGGGCGACAATCGTCTCGTCGATATTGTGGAATGTCCCTTTGGTAACCCAAAGCACCAGCACGATGCAGAATATGACGACGGCCTTGATCTCCTCAAATGTGATTTTGCCCATCGAATCCAGTTCCTCGCGCAGACGCTCCATGCCTCCCTCGATCTGAGGTGTCTGCTCGCTCTTCTTCATAGGGAAGAATACATACATGCCGAGGAGAAGACCGACGACAAGTATCAGCAGGCTCATAGGACCGCAGGTCACCAGCCATTGGGAGTAGCCGAAATCACAGCTGCCGAGGAATCCGGCTATCAACGAGATGGCGAGCAGGTGCGCACCGGATCCGGTATAGAACGCGTTGGCTCCGATATTTACCTGGAACAGATTCTGTATCACGAGATTGCGCCCGAAATTATTGCGCTGCCCGCTGTGCGCCCCGTAAATGGCGCAGACCACCATGAATATAGGCAGCATAATGGTCGCCTTGACCGTCGTTGCGGAGATGAACATGGAGAGTATCAGGTTGATGACCAGGAAACTCCACAGCACCCCCTTGGCTGTCTTGCCGAACCTCAACACGAATGCAAGGGCAAGTCTCTTGGCGAATCTTGTCTTGACCAACATGCTCGCCAGCACGAAACTCAAGATATTCAACCACATCACGGGATGTCCCAGTTGCGCGAGGGCGTCTTTCTGGGTCGTCACACCGGTAAGGACTATGCCCAATATTACCAGAAGCGATGTCAGATAATTCGGTATCGCCTCTGTTATCCACAGGACGAGTGACGCTGCAAAAATAGCCAGCATGGCATAGTTCGACCTGAGGAAATCCGTCATACCTATATCTCCGAGCCTCTTGGTGGACTTAGCCGTGAGAGATGCAGTATCCAGATTGTCTATAAATCCGATATGGCATCCCCAATAAATGACCACGAACACCACTATGGCAAGCGGAAGTCCCAGTTTTGCCATCCAGGTCTCAAACTTGGATTTCTGCATCTGCTGGAGTTTCTCAATCTTGTAATTGCCCAGATCGAGGGGATCGAAATTATTTGTCG